>JAGREA010000029.1 GCA_020446745.1 Rhodobacterales bacterium
GACGCCGCCGTGGTGGACTACACGGCCCAGTTCGACCGCCTGGAACTGACCGCCGAGACCCTGCGCGTGCCGGCCGCCGAGATCGCCGCCGCCGCCGACGCCTGCGACCCCCGCACCCTGGACGCCCTGGTCCTGGCGGCGGAACGCATCCGCGCCTTCCACGAACGCCAGCGCCCCGAAGACATCGATTTCGTGGACGACGCCGGGGTCCACCTGGGCCTGCGCTGGACGCCCCTGCAGGCCGCCGGCCTGTACGTGCCCGGCGGCACGGCGGCCTATCCGTCGTCGGTGCTGATGAACGCCCTGCCGGCCAAGGTGGCGGGGGTGGACCGCCTGGTCATGGTGGTGCCGTCGCCGGGCGGGGTGCTGAACCCCCTGGTGCTGGCCGCCGCCGACCTGGCGGGGGTGGACGAGATCTACCGCATCGGCGGGGCCCAGGCCGTGGCCGCCCTGGCCTTCGGCACCCACACCATCCGCCCGGTGGACAAGATCGTCGGCCCCGGCAACGCCTACGTGGCGGCGGCCAAGCGCCAGGTGTTCGGCACCGTGGGCATCGACATGATCGCCGGGCCGTCGGAAATCCTGGTGGTGGCCGACGGCGACAACGACGCCTCGTGGATCGCCGCCGACCTGCTGTCCCAGGCCGAGCACGACACGGCCGCCCAGTCGATCCTGATCACCGACGACCTGGATTTCGCCCAGACCGTGGAAGAGACGGTGGAAACCCACCTGTCGGTGCTGCCCCGGGCCGACATCGCCCGGCAGAGCTGGAACGACAACGGCTGCGTCATCGTGGTCGACAGCCTGGACCAGGCCCCCGACCTGGTGGACCGCATCGCGCCCGAGCACCTGGAACTGGCGGTGGCCGACCCCGAGGCCCTGGCGGCCCGCATCCGCAACGCCGGGGCCATCTTCCTGGGCCGCTTCACGCCGGAAGCGGTGGGCGACTACGTGGCCGGGCCCAACCACGTGCTGCCCACGGCCCGCAGCGCCCGGTTCTCGTCGGGCCTGGGGGTGATGGATTTCGTCAAGCGCACGTCCATGATTTCGTGCTCCAGCGACGGCCTGTCGGCCATCGGCCCGGCGGCCCTGGACCTGGCCCGGGCCGAGGGCCTGGACGCCCACGGCCTGTCGGTGGCCCTGCGCCTGAACGCGCCCTGGAAGGCCTGATCCATGTCCGCCGCCGTCCGCGACGCCCGACCGGAATGCCAGCGCATCGTCGGCGTGTTCCTGGACGAACGGATGTCCATCCGCCGCAGCCCGGCGGTGGAGCACGAGCGCAAGGTGGCCATCTACGACCTGCTGGAAGCCAACGAGTTCGCTCCCACCGACGGCCTGGAAGGCCCCTTCAACCTGCATTTGCGGGTCGAGGACAACCGCCTGGTGTTCGACCTGCACGACGAGGACGACGTGTTCCTGTCGTCCCTGACCCTGCCCCAGTCGGTGATGAAGAAGGTGGTGCGGGACTATTTCATGGTCTGCGACAGCTACTTCAAGGCCATCAAGACCCAGCCGCCGTCGCGCATCGAGGCTATCGACATGGGCCGCCGGGGCCTGCACAACGAAGGGGCCGAAATCCTGTCCGAACACCTGGCCGAAAAGGTTCGCATGGATACCGACACGGCGCGGCGCCTGTTCACCCTTGTCTGCGTTCTTCACATCCGGTGACGGCGGGGCCCCATGGGTGATCTGCCCTCCGCCGTCCTGTTCTCCTGCACCATGAACGCCATCCGTTCGCCCATGGCGGAGGCCCTGCTGAAGCATCTGATGGGCCACCGCGTCTATGTGGATTCGGCCGGCGTGCGCCAGGGCGAGATCGACGGCTTCGCCATCGCCGTGATGGACGAGATCGGCATCGACATCTCGCGCCACAAGTCCAAGACCTTCGACGACCTGGAAGACGACTACTTCGACCTGGTCATTTCCCTGTCGCCTGAAGCCCAGCACAAGGCCGTGGACATGACCCGGGTGATGGCCTGCGACGTGGAGTTCTGGAACACCTTCGATCCCTCGCTGGTGGAAGGCAGCCGCGACGAGCGCCTGGCCGCCTACCGCCAGGTGCGCGACGACCTGATGGCCCGGATCGTGGCCCGCTTCCCCCTGACCAAGGCGGCCGGCGTGTAAACGCCCGAAATCGGGGGTTTCGCCTTGACCTGGACGGGCGTTAAGGCTTTTTATACGCCAGCCCAGAAGCCGCCCATCGATTGCCAGAGTAAGTGAATGGCCAAAGAAGACGTCATCGAGTTCACCGGGACCGTGACCGAGCTGCTGCCCAACGCCATGTTCCGGGTCAAGCTCGACAACGACCACGAGATCCTTGCCCACACCGCGGGCAAGATGCGCAAGCACCGCATCCGCGTGCTGGCCGGGGACCGCGTCAACGTGGAAATGACCCCCTATGATCTGACCAAGGGTCGGATCACGTTCCGCTACAAGTAAGCCCGACCGGCCAGGAGGCCCCGCCTCATGACCGGCACGGACTCACTCCACCCCGTACCCCGCCTGATTCTCGCCTCGGCCTCGCCCCGGCGGGTCGATCTGCTGCGCCAGATCGGCGTGGTGCCCGATGCCATCCTGCCGGCCCACGTGGACGAGACCCCGCTGAAGGACGA
>JAGREA010000279.1 GCA_020446745.1 Rhodobacterales bacterium
CCCGAGGGCGGCGACGGCGGCGGGCGCATCGTCGCCGCCGGCCCGCCGGAAACCGTGGCGGCGGCGGAAGGCAGCCATACCGGCAGCTACCTCGCCCCCTACCTGAAGGCCCAGCGGAAGAAACGCGCCAGTTAGCCCGCTGGCCAGTGACAAGGAACAAGAAGAATGACCAGCCCCTTCACCAGCACCAGCGCCGTGCGCTTCCACCACACGGACCCGGCCAGCTACGTGTTCTTCCCGCGCTATTTCGAGATGATCCAGGCGGCGGTGGAGGACTGGTTCACCATCGCCCTGGGCATCAACTACGCCGACCTGATCAACCACGACCGCGTCGGCTTTCCCACCGTGCGCACGGAATGCGACTTCCACAAGCCCAGCCGCCTGGGCGACAGCGTGGAGCTGACCATCTATGTGGAACGCCTGGGCGGATCGTCCATCACCGTGCAGTTCGTGGGCCGGGTGAAGGGCGAGGAACGGCTGCGCGCCCGCTCGGTGCTGGTGGCCATCAGCCTGGAAGACGGCCGCCCCCGCCCCCTGGACCCGGCGCTTCGGGTGCAGATCGACGCCTACATCGCCCGCCAGGGCACCCTGCCCCCGGCCCACGCCCGCGACGTCAAGGCCCCGCCCCCGCCCGCCACCAAGCCCACCACCCAGGCCGCCCAGGCCGCGCGCCCGGCCTGACGCCACCCGCCATCGCCCCCGGCGCGCGCGCCATCAGGGTATTCCACCACCCCGATGGGGAATGACCTGAATGGCCCGCCTTCGGTGTGCTTTTTAGAATTATCCGTATCTTCAATGGAAAAATCGGCGACCCCCGGGGACCGGCCGGTGCCCGCGGGGCGCCGCAACGGGAGGTACAAGATGCGGATTTTTTCCTTTCTGCTGGCGCTGGTCATGGCCGGCATCCTCACCCACAACGTTCAGGCGGCCAGCGATCGCTACGGCAAGCAGAAGGTCGTCTACCACGTGAACTACACGGGGGGTGACGCCAACAAGGCCTACAAGGGCGCCATGCGCAACATCCAGAACCACATCAACGCCGTGGGCGCCGAGAACATGGAGATCAAGGTGGTTCTGCACGGCAACGGCCTGGGCCTGCTGATGGCCGCCAACAAGGATCCGCAGATGGCCGCCACCGTGGACAACCTGAAACTGCAGCACGTGGGCTTCGGCGTGTGCGCCAACACCCTGAAGGGCCGCAACATCGACTACACCAAGGACCTGTATGACGTGGAGGCCGCCGACATCGTGCCCAGCGGCGTGGCCGAGCTGTCGCGCCTGCAGCAGATGGGATACACCTACATCAAGCCCTGATCGGCCCGCGGCATTGCGCCCCCCTGTGACAAATATCACAGGGGGGTCGTGTCGGCCGGCACATCGACCCCCGCTTGCAGACCTGATACTGTAAGTCACTCGCACACTGCCCGGGCGCCCCGCGCCCGAGGCCAGGCGAAGGCGAGAGGAGGGTATGATGACGACACGGTTCGTGGGCCTTTGGGCCCTGTGCGGCCTGCTGGTATCCCTGTCGCTGCCGGGCCAGGCCCTGGCGGACGATGCCAAGGCCCCGCGTCTGACCCTGCCCGGCCGTTCCGACACCGCAGTGGACACGGGCCGCACGGCCCCGGCCCAGGCGCCGCGCCGCGCCACCATCGCGCCTCGGGCGCCGACGCCCCCCACGCCGCCAACCGTGTCGCAGTCCCCCGCCGACCCGACGAAGCGTCTGACCCTGCAGCCCCGGTCCGACCAGGCGGTCGATCTGGGCAAGGGCGCGCGCACGGGCCCGGCGTCGCGGAGCCAGCTGCCG
>JAGREA010000280.1 GCA_020446745.1 Rhodobacterales bacterium
GCATACGCCGCCCGTAGGCGCGCCGCCGCCGGCACCGACCCCGTCGCGGGTCGCGGCCGAGGTGCGGGCCGCCTCCAGCGGCGATTCCGGACCCGTGGAGGGGCTGGAGGCATCGGCCGGCGCCCTGTTCGACGCCGCCCAGTTCGTCAGCCAGGATTTCAGCCGCCGCGAGGATCGGAACGACGCCGAACCCCGCCGCCGGCCCTTCGCCGATCTGGACGGATCGGGCATCGGCGCCACCCATGCGGGGGCCGAGCAGCTGACGGACCGCAAGACCTATGCCGCCCTGCTGGCGGCCACGGAGCGGGGGGCCGAGGGCCTGAGCACCCAGCGCGGCGGCAGCCGCTCGTCGGGCGGCGGCTTCGCCAGCCTGCTGTCCCAGGCGGCCGAGATCTACGAGGAAACGGCGCGGATCATCTACGGCCAGCCGGTGCCGCGCGGACAGTCCTATTCGGCCATCCTCTGAGTCCGCTTTACCCGCTTTCTCCACCCGTCGTCCCCGCTTTCTCCACCCATCACCTCCGCTTTCTCCACCCGTCGCCTCCGCTTTCTCCACCCGTCGCCTCCGCTTTCTCCACCCGTCGCCCCCGCGAAGGCGGGGGCCCATGGGCGGAGAATGCCGGTGTCCTTCCTCGTAGAAAAAAGGAAACCACAGAGAACACAGAGATGCACAGAGGAGCCACAGAGGCTTCGCTGCGCGAAGCAAGAAAGGATTGCGCGCAAAGCGCACCTCTTCTTCTTCTCTGTGGCTTCTCTGTGAACCTCTGTGTTCTCTGTGGTTAACCTTTTTTCTGGAAAGACGTGCACCGGCATTCGCCGCCATTGGGCCCCCGCCTTCGCGGGGGCGACGGGTGGAGAAAGCGGGGGCGACGGGACGACGCGCGGAAGCAACCAAGCGACCCCGCCACCCGGCCCGGGGCCTGCCCCCTCCTGTGACGGTTGTCATAGCCCCGGACCCCCGCCCAGGCCCAGAATGATTCCATGAGCATCGAAGCCACCCTGTCCGCCGCCGTTTCCAGCCTGGACGCCCAGTCGCGCCGGGTGGCCGTGGCCGCCGACAACGTGGCCAACGTCCGCACCGAAGGCTACCGGGCCGCCGACGCCACCACCGTCAGCCGCAACCCCAACCGGGGTGGCGGGGTGTCGGTGGTGATCCGCCGCGACACGGTCATCGCCGACCATGACGCCTTTCCCTCCACCACCGATCTGGCGCGGGAAACGGTGCGCCTGATCCAGGCGGAAACGGCCTACAGGGCCAGTCTGAAGCTGGTGGAAACGGCCCAGGACCTGACCGACAGCCTGCTCGACGTCACGGGCTGACCAGGTCCAGGATCACCTCGGCCACGGCCGGCTCGCAGCCCGCCGCGCGGCAGTACCAGATACGCCTTCCATCCACCTCATAGGGCCCCGCCGGATGGCCTTCCGCGGCCATGCGGGCCATGGCCGGGTGTTCCGGGTCCAGGCCCAGAAGCTGCGGCACGTCCACCGCCCCGTGCAGGCCGTTGGAGATCATGAACGGCATGACGATGGCGTTGCGGGCCGGGGTGGACCGGGCCCAGTCGGGCACCTTGGGGTCCTGTTCCAGGAACGCCGTGCGCACGTCGGCCACCAGGCCCATGGCGGCCAGGGCGTCGGCCACGGCCTGGGTCTGCATGGACGACTGGCCGTTGCGGGCGTTGCCGTGGCCCACCAGCAGCAGGCAGGTGTCGGCCGGGTCCAGCCCGTGGCCGTCGATCACCGACCGGGCCCGGTCGGCGATGGCCCGGGACATGCGGGGGTGGGTGCCCACGGGGTCGCACAGGGTGATCTCCATGGGTCCGCCGGCGCCGATGCGGTGGGTGACGCGCCCGGTCAGGGCCATGGCCTTGGGGATCACCTGCTGGGTGATGTAGCCCTTGCAGGCCAGGTTGGGCACCACGTACACGCGCCGCGCCGCCACCCGGTCCAGGATTTCGTCCAGGAACGGGGCCTGCTTCCAGAACGCCGTGTGGACCTCGGCGAACAGGCCGCGCCGGCGCAGTTCGTCGGCGTGGTCCAGGATCGCCTGGGCCGTGTTGGCGTTGAGGGCCGAGCCATGCCCCACCAGCACCAGGGCGGCATCCTGGAAGGCGGAGGCGGGGGGCGGCGAGGGCATGGGCATGGGGCGGGCTCTCCGGCTTTCCTAGGCCTGGGCCTGTTCCAGGTCGCAGGCCACCACCGGGTTGCGCCAGTCCAGGTCCTCGGCCAGGCCCACCACGCGGCCCAGCACCAGCAGGGTGGGGGCCTTCAGGCTCATGGACGCCACGCAGTCGGGCAGGTCGGCCAGGGTGGTGATCACCGTGCGCTGCTTGTCGGTGGTGCCGTTCTGGATGGCCGCCACGGGCAGGTTCCGGGGCATGCCGTGCTCCATCAGCTTGTCGCTGATCTCGGCCACGTTGGTCAGGCCCATGTAGATGACCAGGGTGGTGTCGGGGTCGGCCAGGCTGGCCCAGTTCAGGTCCAGCCCGTGACCGCCCATGCGGTGGCCGGTGACGAACCGCACGCCGTTGGCCAGGCCCCGATGGGTCAGCGGCACGCCGGCATAGGTGGTGCAGCCCGACGCCGCGGTGATGCCGGGCACCACCTCGAACGGCACGCCGCGGGCCGCCAGGTGCAGGGCTTCCTCGCTGCCGCGGCCGAACACGAACGGGTCGCCGCCCTTCAGGCGCACCACCTTCTGCCCGCCCAGGGCCAGGGTGGCCAGCAGCTCGTTGATGTCTTCCTGGGGCATGTGGTGGTGGCGCGACGCCTTGCCGGCGAAGATGCGCGTGGCGCCGTCGGGCGCCAGGTCCAGGATGGCTTCCGAGACCAGGCGGTCATAGACCACCACGTCGGCCTGGCCCAGCAGGCGCGCGGCCTTCACGGTCAGCAGGTCCGGGTCGCCCGGGCCGGCGCCGATCAGGGAAACGGGGTGGATGTCCTGCACGGGTCCTGGTCCTTTCTTGGTTTTCGTTATCGCGCCGCGCCCAGGCGGGCGGGCGGTTGGGGGGCGGCCCCGCGGGTTTCCCTGGCGCGGATGCCCCGGTCCCGGATGAAGGCGACGAACCGCCGGGCCCAGTGGTGGGCCTCCACGTCGCGCAGGTGGGCATAGCTGGCCAGCAGGTTGTGGATCACGATGCCGTCGTGGCGGCCGTCGGTGCCGTGGCCGCGCAGCACGTCGTAGGCGAACACGGTGTCGGGGGCCAGGTTTTCCAGGCTGGAATAGTGGAACTCGTGGGCCGGCAGGGTGTCGGGCACGGCGCCGCCCGTGGCCGGCCAGGGGGCGCGGCCGGTCTCGCGCAGGCGGACGTAGCCGCGCCCCTGGGGGCTGTCGTGCATGACCGTGTCGCCGGGGATGACGCCCACCATCTCGCAGGTCACGCCGCCCCAGGTGAGGGACCGCGACAGGTACATGAGCCCGCCGCATTCCGCATAGGCCGGCAGGCCGCCCTCGATGGCGTCCTTGATGGCGGCGCGCAGGGGCACGTTGGCCTCCAGGGCCGTCATGTGGGTTTCCGGGAAGCCGCCGCCGATGAACAGGCCGTCCAGGTCCGGCAGGCGGGCGTCGTGGGCCGTGTCGATGGGCACCAGGGTCGCCCCGGCGTCCTCCAGGGCTTCCAGGTCGCCGGCATAGTAGAAGCCGAAGGCGGAATCCCGGGCGATGCCGATGCGCAGGTCGGCCCCCGGTGCGGTGGCCCGCGGCAGGCCCGGCGCTTCCAGGCGCGGCGCCGTGCGGGCCACGGCCATGACCGCGTCCAGGTCCACCTGGGCGGCGACCGAGGCGCCCAGGGCGGCCACGGTCTCGCGGGCCCGGGCGGCCTCGTTGGAGGGGATCAGGCCCAGGTGGCGTTCGTCGATGGCCAGGGCCGGGTCCTTGTGCACGGAGCCCAGCACCGGCACGTCGGTGTAGTGCTCGATGA
>JAGREA010000281.1 GCA_020446745.1 Rhodobacterales bacterium
GGCACCGGCGGCCTGACCCGCGTGGTCGACAAGCGCAAGGTGCGCCGCGACCACGCCGACTTCTTCTGCACGGTCACCGAAGGCGTGCGCGGCCAGCGGGCCGTGGACTGGAAGCTGGTGGATGAACTGGCGCCGCGGTCCAAGCTGGCCGAGGCCGCCCAGGCCCGGGCCGAGGCCATGGCCGCCGAAAGCGACCGCCCGGCCGATGCCCTGGGCATCACCCTGCACCCCCTGAACCGCACCTTCGGCGACAACGGCGTCACCTACGACCTGGTGAACGTGGTCATCGACCGCGACAAGGGCGTGGCCGACATCCTGGTGCAGGGCCCCGCCGAGGCGCCGCCCGAGGACGCCGAGGGCGTGTTCACCCAGGGCCACCGCTTCTGGCCCCTGGACATGGGCCGCCAGCTGGAAGACGCCATCCTGCACCTGCGGGCCAACGAAACGGACATCAGCACCTGGGTGTTCCGCACGGCCGGCGATGCCGACCTGGTGGAAGCCTACGACGCCCTGCTGGCCATGCATTCCGACGACTGGCTGGTGCGCGAGATCACCCTGTTCCTGAAGCGCACCTTCAAGCGCCTGGACGTGACGTCGCGCAGCCTGGTGGCGCTGATCGAACCGGGAAGCTGCTTCACCGGCACGCTGCTGGAACTGGCCCTGGCGGCCGACCGCAGCTACATGCTGGACGGGGTGTTCGAGGGCTCCAACCTGCCCGAGGCCACGCTGCGGCCCACGGGCATGAACTTCGGCCCCTACCCCATGCCCAACGGCCTGACGCGCCTGGAAAGCCGGTTCCTGGACGACCCGGCCGCCGTGGCCGCCGTGCAGGGCCAGGTCAGCCACGACCTGGACGCCGCCCAGGCCGACGAACTGGGCCTGGTCACCTTCATCCCCGACGACATCGACTGGGAGGACGAGGTGCGCCTGGGCATCGAGGAACGCTCCAGCTTCTCGCCCGACGCCATGACGGGCATGGAGGCCAACCTGCGCTTCGGCGGCCCCGAGACCCTGGAGACCAAGATCTTCGGCCGCCTGTCCGCCTGGCAGAACTGGATTTTCCAGCGCCCCAACGCCGTCGGCGAAAAGGGTGCCCTCAAGCTGTTCGGCACCGGACAGCAAGCTGAATTCGATCGGAATCGGGTGTAACCAACTATGAGCATCGACTATCAACAGAAGATCCCCAACAACGTGAACCTGGCCGAGGACCGCCGCCTGCAGCGGGCCCTGGAAAAGTGGCAGCCCGGCTACCTGGACTGGTGGAAGGGCATGGGCCCGGCCGGCACCCAGGACTTCGACGTCTACCTGCGCACCGCCGTCAGCGTGGACGCCAAGGGCTGGGCCCACTTCGGCCACGTGAAGATGCCCGACTACCGCTGGGGCATCTTCCTGGCGCCCAGCGAAGAGGACCGCCGCATCAACTTCGGCATCCACAAGGGCGACAAGGCCTGGCAGGACGTGCCCGGCGAGTACCGGGCCGAACTGCGCCGCCTGATCGTCACCCAGGGCGACACCGAGCCGGCCTCGGTGGAGCAGCAGCGCGAGCTGGGCAAGACCTGCCCGTCGCTCTATGACCTGCGCAACCTGTTCCAGGTGCACGTCGAGGAAGGCCGCCACCTGTGGGCCATGGTCTACCTGCTGCACGCCCACTTCGGCCGCGACGGCCGCGAGGAGGCGGAAGGCATGCTGGAACGCCACGCCGGCGACGCCGACAAGCCGCGCATCCTGCAGGCCTTCAACGAGAAGACCAACGACTGGCTGTCGTTCTACATGTTCACCTACTTCCAGGACCGGGACGGCAAGTACCAGCTGGCCGCCCTGGCGGAATCGGGCTTCGACCCGCTGTCGCGGTCGTGCAAGTTCATGTTGACCGAAGAGGCCCACCACCTGTTCGTCGGCGAGACCGGCGTGCAGCGGGTGGTGCAGCGCACCTGCGAGCTGATGCGCGAACACCGCACCGAGGACGTGCGCAAGGTGGGCGGCATCGACCTGCCGCTGATCCAGAAGTACATCAACTTCCACTATTCCATCTGCCTGGACCTGTTCGGTTCCGAACTGTCCACCAACGCCGCCAACTACTATTCCATGGGCCTGAAGGGCCGGTTCCTGGAGACCCGCCAGAACGACGACCACGTGTTGAAGGACAGCGCGTTCCTGGTGCCGGAAGTGGTGGGCGACACGGTGCACATGGTCGAGGCCTCGGCCCTGAACGCCATGAACGAATGCCTGCGGGCCGAATACGCCAAGGACAGCCAGCGCGGCATGGACCGGTGGAACAAGGTGATCCGCGATGCCGGCATCGATTTCCAGCTGACCCTGCCGCACATGGGCTTCAACCGGTCCATCGGCACCTTCGCCGAGTACCACTTCACGCCCGACGGCAAGCTGCTGAACGAGACCGAGTGGATGCGCCGCCGGGACGAATGGCTGCCCAACGAGGAAGACTACGCCTACGTGGCCACCCTGATGGGCGCGGTCACGGAACCCGGCAAGTTCGCCAACTGGATTGCCGCCCCGGCTCGCGGCATCAACAACCAGCCCGTGGACTTCGAATACGTTCGCTTCAACTGACGGATCCGGTTGATCCAACAAGGGCGGGCCGCCCACAGCCCAACATCAGCCGTGGCAAACACGGCGACCGGGCGGCCCGTAAGACCACAAGGCCCAAACGCGCCTGAAGGGGAGGAAACGTTCATGAAAGACCACACGGTTGCCGTCGATACCGCGACCCAACCCGCCGGCCTGACCTTCGCGCCCAACTTCAACGTGGCCGAAAGCTTCATCGACCGGCACATCGCCGAGGGCCGGGGCGACAAGCTGGCCATCCGCACCGCCGACGGGGACGTCACCTACGCCACCCTGGCGGACAGCGTGAACCGGGCCGGCAACGCCCTGCTGGGCCTGGGCGTGGCGCCCGGCGACCGGGTGCTGATGATGGTCAAGGACTGCCCCGCGTTCTTCTACGTGTTCTGGGGCGCCATCAAGGCCGGCATCGTGCCCGTGCCCATCAACACCCTGCTGCGGGCCAAGGATTACGCCTTCATGATCGGCGATTCCGGCTGCGCCGGGCTGGTCTATTCCCCCGAATTCGCCGCCGAGGTGGAACCGGCCCTGGAACGGGCGTCGCGCCGCCCCGGCGTGGTGCTGCGCACGGAAGGCACCGAGGGCTGCCTGGCCGAACGCATGGCGGCGGCTTCCGCCACCCTGGCCACGGCCCCGGCCACGGCCACCGGCGACTGCTTCTGGCTCTATTCCTCAGGCACCACGGGCACGCCCAAGGGCGCCGTGCACAGCCACCGCGACATGGTGGTGACCGGCCAGCACTACGCCGTGGACGTGCTGGGCATGCGCGAGGACGACGTGTGCTTCTCGGCCGCCAAGCTGTTCTTCGCCTATGGCCTGGGCAACGGCATGACCTTCCCGTTGTGGGTGGGCGCCACGGCCGTGCTGTGGGCCGGCCCGCCGACGCCGCAGACCACCTTCGACACCATGGAGCGGTTCAAGCCGACGCTGTACTTCGGCGTGCCGACCCTCTACGCCGCCCAGCTCCAGGCCCTGGAGAAGGAGACCCGCGACCTGGGCTCCATCCGCTACTGCGTGTCGGCCGGCGAGGCCCTGCCGGCCGACATCTTCCGCCGCTGGAAGGACAAGGTGGGGGCCGAGATCCTGGACGGCATCGGCTCCACCGAGGCGCTCCACATCTTCATCTCCAACCGCCCCGGCGACATCAAGCCCGGCACCTCGGGCCGCGTGGTGCCGGGATACGACGCCCGCATCCTGGACGGCGACGGCAACGAGGTGGCGCCGGGCGAGTCCGGCCAGCTGATGATCCGCGGCGGTTCCACGGCCAAGTACTACTGGAACAACCCGGAAAAGACCGCCGCCACCATGGTCGGCGACTGGCTGAACACCGGCGACACCTACATCAAGGACGAGGACGGCTACTTCCACTACTGCGGCCGCAACGACGACATGCTGAAGGTGGGCGGCATCTGGTGCTCGCCGTTCGAGATCGAGGCCAAGCTGGTGGAGCACCCCAAGGTGCTGGAGGCCGCCATCGTCGGCCGGGCCGACGACGACACCCTGATCAAGCCCGAGGCCTGGATCGTGCTGAAGGACGGCGACGACGCCGACGAAGCGGCCCTGGCCCAGGACCTGCTGCGCCACTGCAAGGAGGGGCTGGCCAAGTACAAATACCCCCGCTGGATCAATTTCGTGGAAGAACTGCCCAAGACGGCAACGGGCAAGATCCAGCGGTTCAAGTTAAGGCATTAAACACGGATTGCGGGAGTTCTGGAACCGGTCAAAAGTCCGCGGAAATCCGGCAAGAACCGTGACAGGGGCTCGGGCTTTCCTTAGAGTCTGAGCCAACTGAAAAAGGGGCTAACCAAGTCCAACATCCCGTCTGGGACCGTCAATACATTCATCAAGGGAGGAAGCATCCATGAGCAAACCCACCACCCCCGGGAACTCGCGCCGCCGGTTCCTGGCCGGCGCCGCCGCCACCACCGGCCTTGTCGCCGCTTCGTCGTTCGTGCCCACGCGCTTCGCCATCGGCGCCAAGGCGCCGGTGAAGATCGGCATCCTGCTGCCCTATTCCGGCACCTACGCCATGCTGGGTGAATCCATCACCAACGGCATGAAGATGCGCATCGAGCAGGCCGGCGGCATGCTGGCCGGCCGCGCCGTGGAATACGTGGCCATCGACAGCGAAATGTCGGTGCCCAAGGCGCCGCAGAACACCAAGAAGCTGATGAGCAAGGAAAAGGCCGACTTCATCGTCGGGCCCGTGCACTCGGGCATCGCCGCGGCCATGTCGAAGATCGTCGGCGCCCGCAAGTCGCCGATCATGATCGTGCCCAACGCCGGCCACAACGGCATCACCGGCGAACTGTGCGCGCCCAACATCTTCCGCACCTCGTTCAGCAACTGGCAGCCGGCCTTCCCCGGCGGCAAGGTGATGGCCGACGACGGCCACAAGACCGCGGTGACCATTTCCTGGAAGTACGGCGCCGGCATTCAGATGATGGGCGCCGGCAAGGCGGCCTTCGAGGCCAACGGCGGCAAGGTCATCAAGGAAATCCTGATGCCCTTCCCCGACGTGGAATTCCAGGCCTACCTGTCGGAAATCGCGGCCCTGAAGCCCGATGCCGTGTTCTCGTTCTTCTCGGGCGGCGGCGCCATCAAGTTCGTCAAGGACTACGCGGCGGCCGGCCTGAAGGAAACCATCCCGCTGTACGGCCCCGGCTTCCTGACGGAAGGCGTGTCCAAGGCCCAGGGCGCGGCGGCCGAAGGCATCCGCACCACGCTGCACTACGCGGCCAACCTGGACAACCCGGCCAACAAGGCCTTCCGCGCCGCCTACATCAGCGCCTTCGGCGACAAGCCCGGCCCCAACGTGTTCTCGGTGCAGGGTTATGACGCCGGCAGCCTGCTGCTGCAGGGCCTGGCCGCCGTGGGCGGCGACACCGGCGCCACCGGCGACCTGATCGCCGCCATGGAGTCGGCCACCTTCGCCGACAGCCCGCGCGGCTTCTGGAAGATGTCCAAGGCCCACAACCCGATCCAGGACATCTACCTGCGCGAGGTGAAGGACGGCGTGAACCTGGTGAAGGGCATCGCCGCCAAGGCCCTGGAAGACCCGGCCACCGGCTGCAAGATGGGCTGATTCAGGCCCTTCTGACGCCCCGGCGCCGCGTCCACCCGACGGGGGCGCCGGGGTTTCTTGTGCCGGAAGCCCATATTTTGTCCATTTCCTGACGCCAACGCGGTCCGTCCATGGATATCGCCACCTTCCTCATCCAGGTCCTCAACGGGGTCCAGTACGGCTTCATGCTGTTCCTGGTGGCCAGCGGCCTGACCCTGGTGTTCGGGATCATGGGCATCATCAACCTGGCCCACGGCGCCTTCTACATGTTCGGCGCCTACGTGGTGTATTGGCTGACCGACTACACGGGCAGCCTGACCCTGGGCGTGCTGCTGGGGCTGCCGCTGGTCATCGTGCTGGGGCTGGTGATCGAACGCTTCGCCATCTCGTACCTGTACAAGCGCGACCACCTGTACCAGGTGCTGCTGACCTACGGCCTGATCCTGATCCTGAACGAGGCCCAGCTTGAGATCTGGGGCACCAACTTCTACAGCGTGCCCAAGCCCGACCTGCTCAGCGGTTCCATCCCGCTGACGGAAAACCTGGACTATCCCGTCTACCGCCTGTTCATTTCCGTGGTCTGCCTGGCCATCGTGGCGGCCCTGTACCTGGTCATCGGGCGCACCCGCCTGGGCATGATGATCCGCGCCGGGGCGTCGGACCGCGAGATGGCGCAGGCCATGGGCATCAACATCAGCCGCCTGTTCGCCATCGTGTTCGCCCTGGGCGTGGCCCTGGCCGCCTTCTCGGGCATGATCGGCGCGCCCATCAGTTCGGTGTTTCCCGGCATGGGCGACCAGATCCTGATCATTTCCTTCGTCGTCGTGGTGATCGGCGGCATCGGTTCGGTGAAGGGGGCCTTCATCGGCGCCATGGTCATCGGCCTGGCCGACACCTTCGGCAAGGTCCTGGTGCCCGAATTCGCCAGCATCGTCATCTACGCCGTCATGGCCCTGGTGCTGCTGTGGCGGCCCCAGGGCCTGTTCGGCAAGGCCTGAGGAGGCGCGCATGACCATGTCCCGCCCCACCATGGCCCTGCTGCTGGCGGTGCTGGCCGGCCTGTTCACCTTCCCCTTCTACGGCGGCGAGTTCTACGTCGAGATGATGGCCGAGATGATGATCCTGGGCATCTTCGCCATGAGCCTGGACCTGCTGATCGGTTTCACCGGCCTGATCAGCTTCGGCCATGCCGCCTTCTTCGGCTTCGCCGGCTACATGCTGGCCATCGTCACCCCGGAATCCGAACCCATCGCCATCTGGTGGGCCCTGCCCGTGTGCCTGGCCGCTGTGGCCGTGGCGGCCCTGGTGATCGGCTGGTTCTCGGTGCGCACGTCGGGCATCTACTTCATCATGATCACCCTGGCGTTCGCCCAGATGATGTACTACTACTTCAACGAGAATCAGGACCTGGGCGGGTCGGACGGCAAGTTCATCAGCTGGGACCCCATGGTGGCCATCGGCGACTGGCAGCTGCTGGACCTTTCGGACCTGACGACCCTGTACTACGTCTGTTTCGGCAGCCTGATCTTCGTCTACCTGCTGCTGACCGTGATGCTGAACGCCCCCTTCGGCCAGGTGATCCGGGGCATCCGCGCCAACGAGAACCGGACCCGGGCCCTGGGCTTCGCCACTTTCCGCTACAAGCTGGTCAGCTTCGTCATCGCCGGCACCCTGGCCGGGTTCGCCGGCTTCCTGGAAGCCGTGCGCACCGATTTCGCCAACCCCGCCTACCTGGGCTGGCATGAAAGCGGCCTGGTGATGATGTTCGTCATCCTGGGCGGCATGGGGACGCTCTATGGGCCGGCCCTGGGGGCCCTGATCCTGGGCCTGCTGAAAAGCGAGATGCAGGACTATATCGAACGGGTCAACCTGGTGATGGGCTTCTTCGTCATCGCCGTGGTGCTGTTCCTGCCCCATGGCGTCGCCGGCCTGGTGGAACGCCTGGGCCGGCCCAAGGCCACCGACGACGGGGAGGCCGCACCGTGACCGACCCCATCCCGCAGACCCCCATCCTGCAGACCCAGGCCCTGACCAAGGCCTTCGGCGCCCTGGTGGCGGTCAGCAACGTGTCGCTGGACTTCGCCGAGGGGCGGGTCCACGCCATCATCGGCCCCAACGGCGCCGGCAAGACGACGCTGATCAACCTGCTGTCGGGCGACCTGCTGCCCACCCAGGGCACCATCGCCTACCGGGGCGAGGACATCACCCACCTGCCGTCCAACGCCGTGTCGCAGATGGGCATCGGGCGCAGCTACCAGAAGACCAACATCTTCCCCGATTTCACCTGCCTGCAGAACTGCTGGCTGGGCGCCCAGTCGCGGCTCAACACCTCCATGAAGTTCCTGCGCCCGGCCCGCACCTACCGCCGGGTCATGGAGCGGGCCGAACGGGCCATCGAGCAGTGCGGCCTGACCCACCGCCGCGACACCCGGGCCGCGGCCATGAGCTATGGCGAGCAGCGCCAGTTGGAGATCGGCATGATGCTGGCCACGGAACCGGGCCTGCTGCTGCTGGACGAACCCCTGGCCGGCATGGGCCCCGACGAGAGCGGCCAGGTGATCGACCTGATCAAGCGCCTGTCCCAGCACCACACGGTGATCCTGATCGAACACGACATGGACGCCGTGTTCGCCGTGGCCGACCTGCTGACGGTGATGGTCAACGGCGAGGTCCTGGAAACGGGCACGCCCGACCAGATCCGCGCCTCCCAGGCGGTGCAGGACGCCTACCTGGGGACCGAAGACGGGGGGCACCACGGATGACCATCGGCCAGGCCAGCATTCCGCCCATCCTGGAAGCCCAGGACCTGCACACCTATTACGGCGCCAGCCACATCCTGCACGGCGTGGACCTGGCCGTGGCGCGGGGCGAATCCCTGGCCCTGATGGGCCGCAACGGCATGGGCAAGACGACGACCCTGCGGTCCATCTATGGCCTGACGGCGCCCCGGCGCGGCCTGGTGCGCATCGACGGCATCGACATGACCGGCGCCAGGCCCCACCTGGTGGCCAAGGCCGGCCTGGCGGTGGTGCCGGAAGGGCGCGGCATCTTCCCCAACCTGGACGTGCGGGAAAACCTGATCATGGCCGCCCGCCCCGGCCCCGACGGCCGCGAGGACTGGACCTTCGACCGGGTCATCGAAACCTTCCCCCGCCTGGGCGAGCGCCTGCACAACATGGGCAACCAGCTTTCCGGCGGCGAGCAGCAGATGCTGTCCATCGGCCGGGCGCTGATGACCAACCCGGCCCTGCTGATCCTGGACGAGGCCACCGAGGGCCTGGCGCCACTGATCCGCGACGAAATCTGGTCGGTGGTGCGCACCATCAAGGAAACGGGCATCGCCACCATCATCGTCGACAAGGACGTGAACAAGCTGCTGGGCGTGTGCGACCGCTGCATGATCCTGGAAAAGGGCCTGGTGGTGTACACGGGCACGGCCGCCGACCTGCACGCCAACCCGGATGTGCACATGAAGTATCTGGGCGTTTGAGGTCCCCCCTTGACCGCTCTAGGACGCTTGACCTACACTCCCTTCTAGGTCACCCGTCCTACTCCCCTGTGGACCCGCCGCCATGGACCCCACGCCCACCCGCCAGCGCATCATCGACGCCGCCGACGACCTGTTCTACCGCCAGGGGTTCGAGCACACCTCGTTCGCCGATATCGCTGCCAGCGTGGGCCTTTCCCGGGGTAACTTCTACTATCACTTCAAGACGAAGGACGACATCCTGGATGCCGTCATCGTCAAGCGCCTGGCCGATACCCGGGCCCTGTTGGACCAGTGGGAATTCGCCGGCCGGAACCCGGCGGATCGCATCCGCGCCTTCATCCACATCCTGATCGCCAACCAGGCCAAGATCATGGCCCACGGCTGCCCCGTGGGCACCCTGTGCGCCGAACTGTCCAAGCTGGACCACGGGGCCCAGGACCAGGCCAACCGCCTGTTCACCTTGTTCCGCACCTGGCTGGCGCGGCAGTTCGCCCTGCTGGGCCGCGACGACGGCGACGACCTGGCCCTGCACCTGCTGGCCCTCAGCCAGGGGGTCGCCACCCTGGCCAACGCCTTCCGCGACAAGGCCTTCGTCGACCGCGAGGTGCGCCGCATGGAGGCCTGGCTGGACGCCAGCCTGGCCGACGCCACCCCTGCCCCCATCTAGGAGTTCCCCATGTTCATCGTTCTGCTCCGCTTTGCCGCCCACAAGGACCGTGCCGCCGCCCACATGGAAGGCCACAAGGCCTGGATCCAGCGGGGTTTCGACGACGGCGTGTTCCTCATGTCCGGCAGCCTGCGCACGGAAGGCGGCGGCGGCGTGCTGGCCCACGACACCACCCTGGACGCCCTGCGCCGGCGGGTGGCCGAGGACCCCTTCGTGACCCAGGGCGTGGTGACGGCCGATATCGTCGAGATCGACCCGGCGCGCACCGACGCGCGCCTGGGCTTCCTGGCCGCCTGAGGCGCCCCATGGCATCGCTGTTCCAGGGCCCCGACGGCCGGCCGCGCTGCGGCTGGTGCGCCGCCACGCCGGACTACGTGGCCTACCACGATACCGAATGGGGCTTCCCCGTGGCCGACGACACCCGCCTGTTCGAGAAGATCTGCCTGGAAGGCTTCCAGTCGGGTTTGAGCTGGCGCACCATCCTGACCAAGCGCGAGAACTTCCGCGCTGCCTTCCACGGCTTCCACATTCCCGCCGTGGCCGCCTTCACCGAGGCCGACGTGGACCGCCTGCTGGCCGATGCCGGCATCGTCCGCCACCGGGGCAAGATCACCGCCGCCATCAACAACGCCCGGCGGGCCCTGGAGCTGATCGACGAGGCCGGCTCCCTGGCCGCCCACATCTGGCGGTTCGAGCCGGAAACGGACCCCGGCCCCCGGGTGGTGGCCACCACGCCCGAGTCCACGGCGCTCTCCAAGGACCTGAAGAAGCGCGGCTGGCGGTTCGTCGGCCCCACCACCGTCTACGCCTTCATGCAGGCCATGGGCATGGTCAACGACCACGCCGAGGGCTGCGCCCTGCGGGCCGAGGTGCAGGCCGCCCGCGCCGCCTTCAAGCGCCCGGGCCGCTGACACGGGTTCACTTTGACCCGCAAGCCCACTAGGTATAGGTAACCCACTTGACCTGGAACAAGGCGCGCCCCCGCGGCCCGGCGTAGGACATGTCCATGACCACCGATCTGTCGACCAAGTACGACCTGAAGGTCCCGCGCTACACCAGCTATCCCACGGCGCCCCACTTCCACGACGGGGTGGACGGCACCACCTACGGCGACTGGCTGTCGGCCCTGGACCCGGCCACGGGCCTGTCGCTGTACTTCCACATCCCGTTCTGCGATTCCATGTGCTGGTTCTGCGGCTGCTACACGAAGATCGTGAAGCAGTACAAGCCCGTGTCCGACTATCTTGATGTGGTGTTGAAGGAAATCGACCTGGTGGCGGCGCACCTGCCGGGGCGCTTCACGGCCCACCACCTGCACTGGGGCGGCGGCAGCCCGACCATGCTGACCGGCGACGAC
Organism: Rhodobacterales bacterium; assembly: GCA_020446745.1. Lineage (GTDB taxonomy): Bacteria > Pseudomonadota > Alphaproteobacteria > Rhodospirillales > JACKKN01 > JAGREA01. The sequence goes on from JAGREA010000281.1 coordinate 11,162, forward strand.
TGGATGCGCATCCTGGACCGCATCCGGGCCCGCTTCGACATCGCGCCCACGGCCGAGGTGGCGGTGGAGCTGGATCCCCGCACGGCCACCGAGGACTACGTGAAGGCCCTGTCAGCGGCCGGCGTCAATCGGGCCAGCATCGGCGTGCAGGACTTCCACCCGGAGGTCCAGGCGGCCATCAACCGCATCCAGCCCTACGACATGACGGCCCAAGTGGTGGGCTGGCTGCGGGCCCACGGCATCGATCACGTGAACATGGACCTGCTCTACGGCCTGCCCCACCAGACCACGGAACGGGTCATCGACATGGTGGACCAGGCCGTCAGCCTGAAGCCGGCCCGGGTGGCCCTGTTCGGCTATGCCCACGTGCCGTGGATGAAATCCCACCAGAAGCTGATCAACGAGGCCGACCTGCCCGGCGTGCGGGCCCGGTTCGACCAGTTCGCCGCCGCCTCGGCCCGGCTGGTGGACCACGGCTACCTGCGCGTGGGCCTGGACCATTACGCCCTGCCCGACGACGGCCTGGCCGACGCCCTGGCCAAGGGCGTCCTGCACCGCAACTTCCAGGGCTACACGGCCGACACGGCGCCGGTGATGCTGGGCTTCGGCGCCTCGTCCATCGGCCAGGTGCCCCAGGGCTACATCCAGAACCTGTCGCCCCTGAAGACCTATCGCGAGCACGTGGAGGCCGGCAAGCTGCCCATCGCCCGGGGCTTCGCGCTCAGGCCCGAGGACGTACTGCGCGGCGCGGTGATCGAGCGCGTCATGTGCGACCTGGCCGTGGACCTGGCGGCCATCGCCGAGGCCCACGGCGCCGCGCCGGACACCTTCACCGCCGAGCTGGAGGCCCTGAAACCCCTGGCCGAGGACGGCATCGTCACCCTGGACGGGCCGCGCGTGACGGTCACGGAAACGGGCCGCCCCTTCGTCCGCCTGGTGGCCGCCACCTTCGACACCTACCTGGCCAGCGGCCAGGGGCGGCACTCCCAGGCGGTCTAGCCTGGCCATGGAGCTGCGCGACAAGACCGTTGTGATCACCGGCGGCGGCAACGGCATCGGCGCGGCCCTGGCCCGGTGCTTCCACCGGGAAGGCCCCAAGGCGCTGGTCATTGCCGACCTGGACGGCGCGGCAGCCGACGCGGTGGCGGCGGACGTCGGCGGCGTAGGCGTCACGGTGGACGTGTCCCGCGAAGCGGAGATCATCGACCTGGTGGATCGCACGGAACGCGATCTCGGCCCCATCGACCTGTTCTGTTCCAACGCCGGCATCCTGGGCGACAGCACCCTGACGACGCCCATCGACGAATGGCAGCGGCGGTGGGACGTCAACGTCATGTCCCAGGTGTACGCCGCCCGGGCCGTGGTGCCCCGCATGATCGCGCGCGGCGGCGGCTATCTGCTGAACACCGCCTCGGCCGCCGGCCTGCTCAACCAGATCGGCTCGGCCTCCTATGGCGTCACCAAGCACGCGGCCATCGGCTTCGGCGAATGGGTGGCCCTGACCCACGCCCACCAGGGCATCAAGGTTTCCATGCTGTGCCCCCAGGCCGTGCGCACGGCCATGATCGCCGACCTGGATACCGTCGCCCGCGCCGCCGCCGTGGACGGCATGCTGA
>JAGREA010000282.1 GCA_020446745.1 Rhodobacterales bacterium
GATCCACGACGGCGGCCACCTGGTCCTGCACCGGGACCCCTTCGGCATCAAGCCCCTGTACGTGGCGGAAGGGGATTTCGGCCTGCTGTTCGCCTCGGAACCGCAAGCCCTGGTGGCCTCGGGCCTGGTGGCGGCGGCAACGGACGATGGGTCGCTGGCCGAGGTGGCCCAGCTGCAGTTTTCCTGCGGCGCCCGCACGCCCTGGGCCGGCATCCGCCGCCTGCTGCCCGGCGAGACCCTGGTGGTCCGGGCCGGGCGGGTGGTGGACAGCCGCCGCCGCGCCGCCCTGCCGCCCGGCGGGCCCCGGCCGTGGACCCGCGACGATGCCTTGATGGAGCTGGACCGCCTGCTCACCGACAGCGTGACCCTGCACCAGCGGTCCGACGTGCCCTACGGCATGTTCCTGTCGGGCGGGGTGGATTCGTCGGTGGTGCTGGCCATGATGGCGCGCCTGAACGACCGCCCCGTGGTCGCCTTCACGGCCGGCTTCCCCGACACCGGGGTGCATGACGAGCGCGACCACGCCCGCGCCGTGGCCCAGGCCGCCGGGGCCGAACACCACGAAGTGGCGGTGTCGGAAGACGATTTCTGGGCCCACCTGCCGGCCATCGCCGCCGCCGTGGACGACCCCACCCCCGACTACGCCGTGCTGCCCACCTACCTGCTGGCCCGGGCGGCCCGGGCGGCGGGCCTGAAGGTGGTGCTGAGCGGCGAAGGCGGCGACGAGCTGTTCGGCGGCTACGGCCGCTATCGCCGGGCCGGGCGGCCGCGCCTGCTGGGCGGGCGGCCCATGCGCGCCAGGGGCGCCCTGGACGGCCTGCTGCGCGACGACGGCGGGGCCTGGCGCGCCGCCTATGGGGTGACGGAAATCCGCGATGGCGGGCGCACGGCCCTGCAGGCGGCCCAGGCCACGGACATCGCCGACTGGCTGCCCCACGACCTGCTGACCAAGCTGGACCGCTGCCTGATGGCCCACGGGGTGGAGGGGCGGGTGCCGTTCGTCGATCCGGTGCTGGCCGATTTCGCCCTGACCCTGCCCGACGCCCTGAAGGTGCGGCGCGGCCAGGGCAAGTGGCTGCTGCGGGCCTGGCTGAACACGGCTCTGCCGGCGGCCCGGCCGTTCACGCCCAAGCGCGGCTTCACCGTGCCGGTGGGCGACTGGATCGCCCGCCGCGCCGCCGACCTGGGGCCCCGCGTGGCGGCCTCGCCGGTGGTGGAGCGGCTGTGCCGGCCCGGGGCGGTGGACGGGCTGTTCCGGTCCCTGACCCGGGGACAGGCCGACCGCCGGGCCGGCCAGGCGGCCTGGACCCTGCTGTTCCTGGCCCTGTGGCACCGGGCCCACCGGGACGGCGCGACCATCGATGGCGGCGTGATGGACGTGCTCTAGACGACCGGCCCGGGCGGCGCCGGCCCTTCGAGACGGCCGCTCCGCGGCCTCCTCAGGGCGAGGGCGAGAATTGGCAACAAGCACCACCCTCATGCTGAGGAGGGCTCGAAGAGCCCGTCTCGAAGCATTGGTGCCGCCTGACCCGGTGGCTCTAGTACCGCCCCCCCTGGCCGAACGGCGGCATGCGGCCGAACAGGCTTTCCAGCAGCACCAGTTCCCGGTCGCTGTGGTTCATCACCCGGGCCTTCAGGATGGCGTCGGGGCGGATCAGGCGCGGCGCGTCGTGGTATTTGGTGACCACCGTCTCGCGCACCCCCGGGTCGGCCCTGGCCGCCAGGTCCACGGTGCCGTAGCAGGTGCAGGCATAGGTCTCGTTGGGCCGGGCCTCCACGTACAGGCCGGTACCCCGGATGCCGATGGTGGCCACCGGGGTGTCGATGCTCTTGGCCCCCTTGCCGTGCACCGACAGCAGGGCGCCGCTGATGATGGTCAGGGCGCGCACCACGGCCGACGGCCGGTCGTCCTTCGGCGCCTCGCCGCGCAGGATCACCAGGGTGCGGCCGCGCACCAGGAAGCCGGAATCGCCGATGGTGAACACGGCCTGGGCGCCGGGCCCCGTTTCCACCTGGCTGTCGGCGGTCACGGCCATGCCCGGCGTGGCCAACCGGCCGTCGATGAGCACCCGGCCCTGCACGGACTTCACCCCGTCGGCCGACTGGGCCCGCAGGCCCCGGGCCGCCAGGGGCAGGCTCAGCAGGCCCGCCGCCGCCGCCTTGACGACGCCGCGCCGGGTTCTGTTCACGGAATGGCTCATGGACGACTCCCCTGATGGACCGGGGGCATTGTGGGCAACCGGGGGCGGCCCGTCAAACCGGGCGGCGTTGTTCCGCCGGCCCGGCCGGGGCACAATGGCCGCCCCCGCCCTTCCCGGAGTCCCCCGCGTGCGCTTCAAGGTTCTCATCGCCGGCCTGGCCCTGGTCGTCCTGCTGGGCGGCGGCGTGCTGGTGGCCCTGGCCCTGAACCGGGCCCCGACCGGTGGCGCCAATGGCCTCTATGCCCAGCCCTGGCTGCAGCCTTCCACCGGCGACCTGTCGAAGGACCTGGCGGCGGCCGGCGCCCAGGGCAAGGTGCTGATGGTGATCTGGGAGCAGGCCGGCTGCATCTACTGCCGTCGCCTGCACGAGGTGAACTTCAAGGTGGCCGATACGGTGCGTCTGATCACCGACGTGTTCTATCCGGTGCAGCTGGACTGGCGCGGCACCGGCCTGCTGACGGACTTCGACGGCGAGCGGGCGCCCCTGTGGACCATCGGCCAGCGGCACAAGGTGGGCGGCACGCCGATCATCGAATTCCATCGCCCGGGCGAGGGCGAGGTGTTCCGCCTGCCCGGCTATGCCGAACCGCCCCTGTTCCACGGCGCCCTGCAATACGTGCGCGACGGGGCGTACAAGGACATGCCCATCAAGGACTGGTTCCGCGCCCGCCTGCGGGGCGCGGGGTGACGATCCCCCTTCCCCCCGGGGCCGATGGGGCGTTATGGTCTCTCAAAGGCCATGAAAAATGAACTTGGGGTTGGCCTTTTGGGGGACCATGCCATGAGCGAACCCTTCGACCTGCTGCTGCGCGGCGGGACCTGCGTCCTGCCGTGGGGCGACGTGGCGGTGGCCGACGTGGGCATCGCCGGCGGGCGCATCGTCGACGTGGGCGACCTGACCGGCACGCCGGCGGCCGAGGTGGTGGACTGCACCGGCCTGCACGTGCTGCCCGGCGTGATCGACAGCCAGGTGCACTTCCGCGAACCCGGCCTGGAGCACAAGGAGGACATGGGCACCGGCACCGCCGCCGCCGCCTTGGGCGGGGTGACCGCGGTGATGGACATGCCCAACACCCGCCCGCCCACGGCCTCGGCCAGCGACCTGGCCGACAAGTGCCGCCGGGCCAAGGACCGGGCCTGGGTGGACATGGCCTTCTTCGTCGGCGCCTCGGCGGCCAACGTGGAAGACCTGGGCACCATGGAATCCCTGCCCGGGTGCGCCGGCATCCAGATGTTCCTGGGCTCGTCGTTCGCCAACCTGCTGGTCGAGGACGACGCCACCCTGGCCCAGGTGCTGGCCCAGGGGCGCCGCCGCGTGGTGGTCCACTGCGAGGACGAACGGCGCCTGCGCGAGCGCCTGCACATCGCCCGCGAGGGCCGCGACGTGGCCCTGCACCCCGTGTGGCGCGACGAGACGGCGGCCGTGGAGGCCACCCGCCAGGCCGTGGCTTTGGCCAAGGGCCTGAACCGGCGCCTGCACCTGCTGCACGTCAGCTCGGCCGCCGAGATGGCCTTCCTGAAGGACCACCACGACATGGTGACCATCGAGGTCACGCCCCAGCACCTGACCCTGTCGGCGCCCGACGTGTACCAGCGACTGGGCACCAAGGCGCAGATGAACCCGCCGATCCGCGAGGCCGCCCACCGCGAGGCCCTGTGGGCCGCCGTGCGGGCCGGCCTGGTGGACGTGATCGGCACCGACCACGCGCCCCACACCCTGGCCGACAAGGCCAAGCCCTATCCGCAAAGCCCGTCGGGCATGCCCGGGGTGCAGACCCTGGTGCCGGTGATGCTGACCCACGTGGCCGAGGGGCGCCTGAGCCTGTCCCGCTTCGTGGACCTGACCAGCGCCGGCCCGGCCCGGGTGTTCGGCCTGGCCGGGCGCGGGCGCATCGCCCTGGGCTTTGGCGCCCACCTGACGGTGGTGGACCTGGCGGCCAAGCGGCGCATCACCGACGGCTGGATCGCCAGCAAGTGCGGCTGGACGCCCTTCGACGGCATGAATGCCACCGGCTGGCCGGTGATGACCGTGGTGGGCGGCCGCGTGGTGATGCGCGACGGCCAGCTCCTGGGCCCGCCCCAGGGCACCGCCATCCGGTTCCTGGAGGTGGGCTAGGCCGCCCGCTCCGGCGCCGTGGCGGGCGTGCCCGTCCATTCGGTCCGCACCGCGGCGGCGTAGTCGGCCATCAGGGCCTCGGTGACCGCGCCGGGGGTGAAGACCAGGTCCTCGCCCACGGCGCCCACGGGCATGATCTCGGCCGCCGTGCCGGTCAGGAACACCTCGCGGGCCCCGGCCAGTTCGTCGGGCAGGATGGCCCGCTCCACCACCTCGATCCCCCGGCGCCGGGCCAGGGCCATGACCGTCTGGCGGGTCAGGCCGTTCAGGATGCCCACGGGCTCGGGCGTGTGCAGGCTGCCGTTCTCCATCACCAGGAACACGTTGGCGCCCGTGGCCTCGCCCAGGTGGCCGCGCCAGTCCAGCATCAGGGCGTCGTCGTAGCCCCGGTCCAGGGCCCGGTCCTTGGACAGGGTGCCGATCATGTAAAGCCCCCCGGCCTTGGCCTGCACGGGCGCGGTGTCGGGGGCCGGGCGGTGCCATTGGGCCCAGTCCAGGCGCAGGCCCCGGGCCTTGGCCTCGGGCCCGAAATAGGCCGGCCATTCCCAGGCGGCGATGGCCAGGCGCGGGCGCGTGCCCTTGGCCGACACGCCCATGGCCTCGCTGCCGCGCCAGGCCACGGGGCGGATGTAGCCGTCGGTCACGCCGTTGGCGGCGCACACGGCCCGGCAGGCCTCGTCGATGGCCTCGGCCGGGAACGGCAGGTCGAAACCCAGCACCCGGGCCGAGCGGAGCAGCCGTTCCGTGTGGTCGCGCAGGCGGAAGATGCGCCCGCCATAGATGCGCAGCCCGTCCATGACCGACGAGCCGTAGTGCAGGCCGTGGTCCAGCACGTGGGGCCGCGCCTGGCGCCAGGGCACCAGGGTGCCGTCCAGCCAGATGGCGCCATCGCGGTCGGCAAAATCGGGAAGGGACATGGCCGTCTCCTCTGCGGTAATAAAATTGCGCGAACGAGTCGCTTTGTTTCTGGAAGCATCATTATGGCAGTAATTCTTATTATGTCAATAAGACTGACCTAAATGTCAAAAAAAGGGAGAACCGCGGAGGACGCGGAGGTTTCGCGGAGAGGTGCCGGTGGATGGCCATCGGCCCTCACGGCTCCGATGTGCCAGCGGTGCCGGTGTTTCAACCACAGAGAACACAGAGGTGCACAGAGGAGCCACAGAGAAGAAGATGAGGCGCGCTTCGCGCGCAATCCTTTCTGCTTCGCGCAGCGAAGCCTCTGTGGCGCCTCTGTGTCTCTGTGTTCTCTGTGGTTGGAGCACCCTTTCCGCAGGCACGTCCAAGCCCATTAAGGCCGAAACGCCGCCGCCGGCACCTCTCCGCGTCCCCCCGCGAAACCTCCGCGTCCTCCGCGGTTCCCCCTTTTTTTCCCGTCCCGGACATGAAAAAGGCCGGGCACCGGGCCCGGCCTTGGTCTTCCGTCGCGGGGCGCGCGCCCTATTGGGCGGCGGCGTTTTCCGGGCGGACCAGGCCCACGGCCGCCTCGTAGTCGGCGATCATCTGCTTGGTGATGTCGCCCGGCGTGAACCGGTACTGGTCGATCTCGCCCACCGGGGTCACCTCGGCCGCCGTGCCGGTCAGGAACACCTCGGTGGCGTTGGCCAGTTCGTCGGGCATGATGGCCCGCTCCACCACCTCGATGCCGCGCGCCCTGGCCAGCTCGATCACCGTCTGCCGGGTGATGCCGTTCAGGAAGCAGTCGGGCGTGGGGGTGTGCAGCCGGCCGTCGCCCATGACCATGAAGATGTTGGCCCCCGTGGCCTCGGCGATCTGGCCGCGCCAGTCCAGCATCAGGGCGTCGTCATAGCCTTCCGATTCCACCTTGTGCTTGGACAGGGTGCAGATCATGTACAGGCCCGCCGCCTTGGCGTGGACCGGCTCGGTCTCGGGCGAGGGCCGGCGCCACGGCGCCGTCTTCAGGCGGATGCCCTTCAGCCGCGCCTCGGGCGTGAAGTAGGACGGCCAGGCCCAGGCGGCGATGGCCAGGTTGATGCGGGTGGCCTGGGCCGACACGCCCATCATCTCGCTGCCGCGCCAGGCGATGGGGCGGATGTAGCCGTCGACGATGCCGTTGGCCGCCAGCACGTCGTTGCAGGCGGCGTCGATCTCGGCCACCGAATAGGGGATGGTCATGCCCAGGGCCTTGGCCGAATCCACCAGCCGCTGGCTGTGGGCCGTCAGCTTGAAGATCGACCCGCCGTAGGCCCGCTCGCCCTCGAACACCGCCGAGGCGTAATGCAGGCCGTGGCTCAGCACGTGCACCTTGGCGTCGCGCCAATCCACCATGTCGCCGTTGTACCAGATCAGACCGTCGCGGTCGTCGAAGGGAGGTCCAGCCATCGGTAATATTCTTTCGTCCTTTGGAATCTTGAAAAAACGAAGTTGCTTCCTCTATCAGGCGTTGGCATATATGTCAATAACACTGACTTAAAGCGACAGATGGGATACAACCCATGCCCGACACCCAGCCGTCGCGCATCCAGGACGGGGACATGACCGAGTCCCGGGCCCGCGAGATGATCGAGCTGATGTTCTTCGCCTACCGGGATTTCACCGGCGAGCCGGACTCGCTGCTGGCCCGCTATGGCTTCGGCCGGGCCCATCACCGGGTGATCTACTTCGTCGGCCGCAACGCGGGCATCACGGTTACCGACCTGCTGGGCATCCTGCAGATCACCAAGCAGAGCCTTTCGAGGGTGCTGGGCCATCTGTTGAACGAGGGCTTCGTGGAACAGCGCACGGACGCCCAGGACCGGCGCCGCCGGCGCCTGTACCTGACCGACCGGGCCGTGGCCCTGGAGCGCGAGCTGACGGCGCGGCAGAGCGCCCGCATCGCCCGCGCCCTGGACCATGCGGGGCCCGAGGCGCGGGCCGGCTTCATCGCCGTGCTGCGCGGCATGATCGAACCCAGGGACCGCGACCGGGTGCCGCCGGCGTCTTGACGCCGTGGAACCGTGACGGGCCGGCCCGATGTGGTAGAGTTCCGGGCGTGACCGAACCGGAGGCGCCATGAGCGCGGAGCTTCCCCATATCCTGGTGGTGGACGACGACGCCCGCCTGCGCGAGCTGTTGCGCAAGTACCTGGCCGAGAACGGCTTCGTGGTGGCCACGGCCAGCGACGCCGCCGACGCCCGGGCCAAGCTGACGGCCCTGTCCTTCGACCTGATGATCCTGGACGTGATGATGCCCGGCGAAAGCGGCCTGGATTTCGCCGCCGCCCTGCGCCGCGACAGCGCCCTGCCCATCCTCATGCTGACCGCCATGGGCGAGCCCGAGGACCGCATCGCCGGCCTGGAACGGGGCGCCGACGACTACCTGGTGAAGCCCTTCGAGCCCCGCGAGCTGCTGCTGCGCATCAATTCGGTGCTGCGCCGGGTGCCCCATGCCGAGGTGCCGAGCCTTGAGGTGCGCATGGGCGCCGCCCTGTTCGACCCCGACCGCGAGGTGCTGACCCGCAACGGCGCGCCGGTGCGCCTGACCTCGGTGGAGGCGGCGCTGCTGCGGGCCCTGGCGGAGACCCCCGGCGCCGTGCTGAGCCGCGAGGACCTGATCGCCGCCACGGGCGCCGCCGGCGGCGGCCGCGCCGTGGACGTGCAGGTGACCCGCCTGCGCCGCAAGATCGAGCCCGACCCCCGCATGCCGCGCTATCTGCAGACGGTGCGGGGCAAGGGCTACGTGCTGCGGCCGGATTGAGGGCGCCGCCCGTGGACCTGACCGACCGCATCGAAACCGTGCCCGACCAGCCGCCCCTGGGCGCCCGCGAGGCGGCGGTGAAGCCGCCCGTGCGGGGCATCAAGCGGGTGCTGCCGCGCAGCATGATGGGGCGATCGCTGCTGATCATCGTCACGCCCCTGGTGCTGCTGCAGGTGGTGTCGGCCCTGATCTTCTATGAATCCCACTGGGACAAGGTGACGTCGCGCCTGGCCCGCAGCCTGGCCGGCGACGTGGCCATGATCGTGTCCTACCTGCGCGACCAGCCGGGGCCCGAGGGCCGGGCTTGGATCTTCAACAAGGCGGCCGAGCATATGGAAATCTCGGCCAGCCTGCGCCCCGGCGAGATCCTGCCCAACACCCCGCCGCCCACCGACAGCCTGATCGACCGCAGCCTGGCCGAGGCCCTGGATTCCTACCTGGGCCTGCCCTATCGGGTGGATTCCGTCAGCGACGACCGCATGGTGCGCATCGACGTGCAGCTGCGCGACGGGGTGCTGGAACTGGCCACCACCCGCAAGCGCCTGTTCAGTTCCACGGTCTACGTGTTCGTGCTGTGGATGGTGGGCAGCTCGTTGATCCTGTTCGGCGTGGCCACCATCTTCATGCGCAACCAGGTGCGACCCATCCGCCGCCTGGCCGTGGCCGCCGACAACTTCGGCAAGGGCCGCGACGTGGCCCGCTTCAAGCCCGAGGGCGCCACCGAGGTGCGCCGCGCCGCCGTGGCCTTCATGGCCATGCGCGAACGCATCCAGCGCCAGATCCGCCAGCGCACCGACATGCTGGCCGGGGTGTCCCACGACATGCGCACGCCCCTGACCCGCATGAAGCTGCAGCTGGCCCTGATGGGCGACGGCGAGGGCATCGCCGAGCTGGAAACCGACGTGGTGGAAATGGAGCACATGCTGGAGGCCTACCTGGCCTTCGCCCGGGGCGAGGGCGGCGAGCCGCCCAAGGCCACGGACCTGTCGGACCTGGCGGCCGAGGTGGTGGAGCAGGCCCGGCGCGGCCAGGCGGGCATCGAGCTGTGGACCGACGGCCCGGTGGTGCTGCCCCTGCGCCAGCAGGCCATCCGGCGCTGCCTGGCCAACCTGGTGGGCAACGCGGCGCGCCATGCGGACCACGTGTCCGTTTCGGTGCGGCGCGAGGGCGACCACGTGGAGGTGGCGGTGAACGACAACGGGCCGGGCATTCCGCCGGACAAGCGGGAAAAGGTGTTCCGGCCGTTCTTCCGCCTGGATCCGTCGCGCACGCCGGGCAGCGGCGGGGTGGGCCTGGGCCTGACCATCGCCCGCGACATCGCCCGCGGCCACGGCGGCGACGTGGTGCTGGACGAGTCCCCCCTGGGCGGGCTGAGGGCGCGGCTGCTGCTGCCGATGTAGGGGAACTCCCGGGCGCATCCCCCTCCACCGTCGTGCCCGGGCTTGTCCCGGGTACCCACGACTTTCGGTCGGCGGGTCGCGCTCACTTCAAGGAAAAAAGACGTGGACCCCCGGGACAAGCCCGGGGGCGACGGCATGTGGGATTGAAGGCAAGGGGACGCAGGTTCCCAGATTCAGAACCGCAGGTTCAGGCCCGCAGGTTCAGGCCGCCGCCGTCCTCGATGGTGCGCACGTCCGGTTCGGACACGCTGGTGGAGGCCTGGGCGGCCTGGGTGGAGGCGGCGCGGTCGGTGGCGCGGTCGGTGCCCAGGGGCTCGTTGGTGGACACCCGCACCACGTCGCCCGGCAGGGTCGTCACCCGGGTGCCGCCGAAGATCTGCGCCACGGCGATGTAGGCCGGGTCGGCGGCGTTCAGGGGCCGGCCCGATCCGCCGTCGTCGGTGGCCGGGCTGGCCTCGTCCACGGTGCCCGGCACCTGGTCGGCGCTGACCCGCACGCGGTCCGACGCCAGCTGGAAGCCGGTGTTGTCGGTGGTCTCGATGCGCACGGACAGGCCGTGCAGGGCGAAGGTGGGCGGCGATCCCCGCGACCCCTTCAGCTCCACCGATTCCAGGTGCACCGAAGTGCTGATGTCGGCGGCCGTGTAGCCCAGCACGGCCAGGGAACGGTCCAGCCCCTCGGCCTGGACGGCCACGCGGAACCCGGCGGAGCCGGTCAGGCGCTCCACCTTGGTGGTGGCCACGGTCTTGGTGTAGCCCAGGTCCAGGAACAGCTGCAGCAGGAATTCGTCCAGCTTCTGGCGCGCCTGGGCGCCCAGGCTGGTGCGGTCGGGCTGGCTTTCCTGGGGCTTCTCGACGGCCTGGACGGCCTGCTGGCGGCGGATGCTTTCCTGGGCGCGCGCAGACAAAACGGCCGCGTCCGTCGGTTCACTGCGGTGACTCGACGCGGCCTGTTCCGTGTTCCGGACTTCGGACGGACGATTGGCCGTCGCCGCAAGCGGCGCCAGGCTTTCCGTCACGCCCTTCACGTCCACCATCAGAACCTCCTTTCTGTTGATCCGATGGTTCCCGCAAGGGGGCTGTCGATGTTCTCTGCGCTCAGCCCCCTATTATCCCAAAAAATTAACCGTTTTTCAACTCTATGCGCCGCCGATGCCAGAATAGGTCGTGGCCTGCCCGCATCAATGCAACCGGCCGCCGTCGGGCACCTTCAGGTCGGGGGCGATCAGCACCACGGCACCGTTTTCATCGGGGAAGCCCAGGACCAGGACCTCGGACATGAACTTGCCGATCTGGCGGGGCGGAAAGTTGACCACCGCCGCCACCTGGCGCCCCACCAGGCTTTCCGGCGTGTAGTGGACCGTGACCTGGGCCGAGGTCTTGCGCTCGCCCACCGGGGGGCCGAAGTCGATCCACATCTTGATGGCCGGCTTGCGGGCCTCGGGGAAGGGTTCGGCCCGCACCACGGTGCCGACGCGGATGTCGACCTGCAGGAAGTCGTCGAACGAAATGGGGTCGGGGGTGGACACGGCGGGGGCCTCCTGTTGCGGCTGCGGTGCCCGGGACCCTGGGCCAGGACGGGCGGCAAGGCAAGGCCCGCGTGCCCGGCCCCCGCGTGACCCGTCAACGAAAACACCCCCGCCACGGGGACGGGGGTGTCTTCTGTGCAGGGGGGCCGTTGGCGCCCCGTCAGGGACGCCGCACGGACCTCGGTCGTCGGTCTTACTTCTTCATGGAGAGCGCCAGGCTCTTCATTTCGTCCAGGCCTTCGGCGATGCGCTTGTTGATGGCATCGGCGGCCTCGCCCGAGGACTTGCTGAGCATTTCCGACAGCTCACGCATGTTGTCCAGCGTCTTCTCGAAGGTGGCCTTGGTCACCTCGACCTGCTTGGCGGCGGCGTCCTGGGGGGTGCCCGAGGCGGTGAAGGACGACAGCACGTCCTGCATTTCGGCGATGGACGCCTGCAGGATTTCGGTCTGCCGCTTGGTCACGGCCTGCACGCCTTCCAGGGCCACCCGGTTGGCGGTGGTCAGGGCCTCGATGTTCTTGCGCTGGGCCTGGATCACGGTGTCCAGGTCCAGACCCGGCAGGTTGTACTGCTGGGCCATCTTGGTGAATTCCTCGACCATGGCCGACGGATCGAAATCGGCCATCATCTTGGTGACGTCGAAGTTCATGAAGGGGTTCTCGGTCTTCTTGGCGGCCATCGTCATTCTCCCACGGCGCTCTTGGAATAAGGATGTACAGGGGGCAACGGAACCGTCCTCAAGCTGTTCCTTATGTTGCACTGCACAATGCCGGGATCATCGCGCCGATCGCCGCCTTTGTCAAACTTTTTTTGCACTGCAACAAAACCGTCGCGCGAACGGCCATCGACCCTGATGGGCCGATGGCGCGCATGGTCCCGGGACGGGAAATCAGGATGGGGCGGGGGCTTCCCCGGCGCTCAGGTCCGGTTCCGGAGCCGGGCCGTCGTCGTCGGCGGCGCGGCGCCGGCCGCCGCACAGGCCGGCCAGGCCCTCGGCCCGCATCAGGGCCTTGTCCAGGGCCGCCATGGTGCCGGCCATGTCGGGGCTGTCGTCACGGGCCCAGGCGCGGAAGGTCTGGGCGTGGACCAGGGCCAGGCCCTTGGCCCGCAGGTGGCCGCAGGGGCCGGTGGCGGGAATGCCCGCCGCTTCCAGCATCCAGGTCATGGACCGCATCAGGCGCGGCGCGGTGCAGGCCAGGGACAGGGGATCGCGCAGCAGGTCCCAGGCCAGGGCGGTGACGCCGTCGCGCTGCGGTTGCAGGGCGTCGAAACGCCGCATCATCACCTCGAACAGGCGATCGCGGGGCGACGTGTCGTCGGTGTCGGCGGGGCCTTCGGCCAGGACCTGGCGGTCCACCCGGTCGATCAGCCCGGCGACGATGGCCGGGCGCGAGCGGAACCGGCCGTACAGGTCCAGCAGCGACACGTCGGCCTCGCGGGCCACGGCGGCCAGGGACGTGCCGGCCCAGCCGTCGCGGGCGGCGCAGGCCAGGGCGGCATCCAGGATGCGGTCGCGCAGGGAATCGGCGGTCGTTCCTTCACGGGCGGGCATGGAGTCCTCCTCACCAGTAAGGGATTGTCCCTTCAATATAAGAACGCTCACCCTGGCCCGCCAGTTCCCTAACCCGCCAGTTCCCGGGACCGCCGTTCCGCCGCCGTCACGGCGGCATCCATCAGCGGCTGCAGGCCGTCGTCGTCCATCAGCACGGCCAGGGCGGCGGCGGTGGTGCCGCCGGGGCTGGTCACGTTCTGGCGCAGCACGGCGGGGTCGTCGGGGGCCTGGTGCATCAGCTCGCCGGCGCCGCTCACCGTGGCCCGGGCCAGACGCGCCGCCAGGTCCGGCGGCAGGCCCAGGCGGGCCCCGGCGCGGGCCAGGCATTCGGTCAGCAGGAACACATAGGCCGGGCCGCTGCCCGACACGGCGGTCACCGCATCGATCAGGCTTTCGTCTTCCACCCAGTCCACCGCGCCCACGGCTTCCAGCAGCGACTGGCACAGGGCGCGCTGGGCCTCGGTGACGCCGGGGCCGGCGCAGCACACGGTGATGCCCCGGCCCACGGCGGCCGGGGTGTTGGGCATGGACCGCACGACCAGGGCATGATCGCCCAGCGCGGCGCCGAACGAGGCCAGGGTGCGCCCGGCGGCGATGGACAGGAACACGGTGTCCGGCCCGGCCAGGCGGGCATAGGGCGGCATGGCCTGGTCCATCACCTGGGGCTTCACGGCGAACAGCACCACGTCGGGCTTCAGGTCGGCGGGCAGGCCGTCGGCCCCGGCCAGGGTGTGCACGCCCAGGCGCGACGCCAGGTCGGCCGCCGTCTCGGCGTTGGGTTCGACGATCCACACCCGGTCCGGGTCCAGGCCGCGGGCCAGCCAGCCGTCCAGCATGGCGCCGCCCATCTTTCCGCAGCCCACAAGCAGCAAGGTGGTGTTCATGGTGTTCCTACGATTCTGGCGTTGCGCCGGGAAGGGGGCGGGGGGTCAGGCCTCGCCCACCGTGTCGATCATGGCCGCTTCCACGGCCTCGTGGGCCGTCTTGCCGCCCCACACCACGTACTGGAAGGCGGGGTAGAAGCGGTCGCACTCGTCGATGGCCGTTTCCACCAGGTCCTCCATCTGCTCGGCGCTGACGCCGCCCACGCCGCGCAGCATCATGGCGTGGCGGAACATGGGCAGGCCCTCGTCGGTCCACAGGCCGAAGTGGCCCAGCCACATGCGCTCGTTCACCACGGCCAGCAGGTCGTGCACGGCGCGGCGCTGCTCGGGCTGCACCCGCAGGTCGAAGGCGCAGGTGAAGTGCATGGCTGGCACGCCCTCGTGCCAGGCGAAGTACAGGCTGTAGTCGCACCAGCGCCCGGGTACCTGGGCGGCCAGTTCCTGGTCGTTGGGGCGGTCGAAGGTCCAGTCGTTGGCCGACACGAACCGTTCCACCAGGTCGAGGGGCTGGCCCAGCGTGGGATCGAAAACGTCGGTCCGCAGGCTCATCGTCATGACTCCTCGAACACGGGAGGCTGTTTCATCGCTACCAGATATGGGGGCTGACGCGATATGTTGTTATGCCTCCCCGTCCCCATATCAAAACCTAGCCTGCCAAAAGGTGATTCGGCACGCAAGCCCGGACTTGCCCGGGGCGCCAGGATTGTTGTGGATAAGGGGGCGGCCGGGCCGGCCGTGTTGGGGATAACCGGGGGAATAACCGGGGCGGCGGCTCGGTCTTTCGGTCTCGGGGCGGGCTAGGGCTTGGGGGCCAGGGCGTCCAGGCGGGCTTCCAGCTCGGCCACGCGGGCGGCCAGGGCCTCCTGCTCCTCGCGGGCCTTCACGGCGGTGGCGCGCACGGCGTCGAACTCGTCGCGGGGCACCAGGTCCATTTCCGTCACCAGGCGCTCGATCTGCTGGCGCACCAGGGCCTCCAGCTCGTCCTTCACGCCCACCAGGGTGCTGACGGCGCCGTTGGCCACCTTGGCCAGGTCGTCGAACAGGCGGTTGTTGGTCTGCATGGCTGAAGTTCCCTTGGGCCAAAGACGGGGGATCGGGGCATTATGGCCCCCGTGATCGCGGGGGGCAATCGGCGGGGCCGCTTGCGGGGCCCGTCCGCCGGTCGTATAACGCGGGCCACACCCTTCCGCCAAGGCCGGAGTGGAGCAAGGCATGTATCTCGTGACGGGCGGCGCCGGTTTCATCGGGTCCAACATCGTGGCGGCGCTGGATGCCCGGGCCCCCGGCCGGGTGGTGGTGTGCGACCGCCTGCGCAGCGACGTGAAGTGGCGCAACCTGGCCAAGCGCGACCTGGCCGACATCATCCACCCCGACGCCCTGCCCGAGTTCCTGTCCCGCCATGGCGCCGAGCTGCGGGCGGTGATCCACATGGGCGCCATTTCCGCCACCACGGAAACGGATGCCGACCTGATCTTCCGCTCCAACTTCCGCCTGACCCTGGACCTGTGGGACTGGTGCGCCACGGCCGGGGTGCCGCTCGTCTACGCCTCGTCGGCGGCCACCTACGGCGACGGGTCGCAGGGCTTCGTCGACGACCCGGACCTGGCGGCCCAGGCCCGACTGCGGCCGCTGAACGCCTATGGCTGGAGCAAGCACCTGACGGACCGGCGCATCCTGCGCCGCCTGGCCGAGGGCGGCGCGGCGCCGCCCCAGTGGGTGGGCCTGAAGTTCTTCAACGTCTACGGCCCCAACGAATACCACAAGGGCTCCATGAAATCGGTGGTGGCCCACCTGCATCCCGTGGCCGCGGCCGGGCAGACGGCGCGCCTGTTCAAGTCCCACCGCCCCGACTACGAGGACGGCGGCCAGATGCGCGACTTCGTATGGGTGGGCGACTGCGTGGACCTGGTCATGTGGTTCCTGGACAACCCCGGCGTCAGCGGCCTCTTCAATTGCGGTACCGGGAAGGCCCGCACCTTCGCCGACCTGGCCCGGGCCGTCTACGCCGCCCTGGGGCGCCAGGCCGACATCACCTACATCCCCACGCCCGAGGCCATCCGCGACAAGTACCAGTACTACACCCAGGCGGACATGACCCGCCTGCGCGCCGCCGGCTACGACAAGCCCTTCACCGACCTGGAGGACGGCGTGCGCCGCTACGTGACCGGCTTCCTGGAACAGGACGACCCCTTCGTCTGATGTTCACCTTCCTTGCCCCGGCCATCGACCCGGTCATCGTCCAGGTCGGCCCCCTGGCCATCCGCTGGTACGCCCTGGCCTACGTGGTGGGGCTGGTGCTGGGCTGGCGGTACCTGCGGGTGCTGGCGGCGCGCACCCCCTCGGCCGGGGTGGACGCCGAGGCGGTGGACGACTTTCTTGTCTGGGCCACCCTGGGCGTGGTCCTGGGCGGGCGCATCGGCTATGCCCTGTTCTACCAGTTCGACTATTTTTCCGCCCATCCGCTGCAGATCCTCACCGGCATCACCCGGGGCGGCATGTCGTTCCACGGCGGGCTGCTGGGGGTGATCGGCGCCACCCTGCTGTTCTGCCGCCGGCGGGGCATCCCCATCCTGGCCTTCGGCGACCTGATCGCCTGCGTGGCGCCCATCGGCCTGTTCCTGGGCCGCCTGGCCAACTTCGTGAACCACGAGCTGGTGGGCCGCATCACCGACGTGCCCTGGGCCGTGATCTTCCCCAACGTGGGCCCGGCGCCGCGCCACCCCAGCCAGATCTACGAGGCCCTGCTGGAGGGCCTGTTGCTTCTGGTGGTGCTGCACCTTATCTGGAGGAACGACGCCGCGCGCGACCGCCGGGGCCTGCTCACCGGCCTGTTCCTGCTGGGCTATGCCGCCGCCCGGTCCTTCGCCGAGCTGTTCCGCCAGCCCGACGTGCAGATCGGGTTCCTGGCCGGCGGCTCGACCATGGGCCAGTGGCTGTCGGCGCCGATGATCCTGTTCGGCGCCCTGCTGGTGATCAACGCCCTGCGCCGCCGCGCGCCATAACCAGAACCAAAACGGGGAACCGTCCATGACCGACACCACCACATCCGAAGCGCCGCTGCTGGACGTGCTGCGCCAGCGCATCGCCGCCGAAGGGCCCCTCAGCCTGGCCCACTACATGGAAACGGCCCTGGTCCACCCGGACCACGGCTACTACACCGGCAAGGACCCCCTGGGGGCCAAGGGCGACTTCACCACCGCGCCCGAGGTGAGCCAGATGTTCGGCGAGCTGATCGGCCTGTGGTGCGTCGTCACCTGGCAGCAGGCCATGGCCGGCGTGGCGCCCCTGCGCCTGGTGGAGCTGGGCCCCGGCCGCGGCACCCTGATGGCCGACGCCATGCGCGCCGCCCGGGCCCTGCCGCCGTTCCAGCAGGCCGCCGCCATCGACCTGGTGGAGGTCAGCCCCGCCTTGCGCGACAAGCAGCGCCTGACCCTGGAAACCCAGGTGCCGGGCCTGGACGTGACCTGGCGCGACAGCTTCGTGGACGTGCCCGACGGGCCGCTGATCGTCATCGCCAACGAATTCCTGGACGCCCTGCCGGTGCGCCAGTTCCAGCGCGTGGCCGAAGGCTGGTCCGAACGCCTGGTGGGCGTGGCCGACGACGGCGGGCTGGAGCTGGTGCTGTCCATGCCCGTGCCCCGGGTGCCGCTGATCGACGAGGCGCTGCAGGAGTCCCCCGTGGGCAGCGTGGTGGAGGTTTCGGCGGCGGTGAACGCGGCGGCCTATGCCATCGGCGAGCGCATCGCCCGGTTCGGCGGCGCCGCCCTGTTCATCGACTACGGCCACGGCGACAGCGCCGTGGGCGAGACCCTGCAGGCGGTGCGCGACCACAAGTACCACCCGGTGCTGCAGGACCCGGGCCAGGCCGACCTGACGGCCCACGTGGATTTCCAGAAGGTGGCCGAGGCGGCCGAGGACGCCGGGGCCAAGGCCTGGCCGCTGCTGTACCAGGGCGAGTTCCTGGACCGCCTGGGCCTGGCCGCCCGGGCCGAGGCCCTGTTGGCCAACGCCGACGAGGCCCAGGCCAAGGACATCCAGGCCGCCTATGGCCGGCTCATCGACCCCGACGAGATGGGCACCCTGTTCAAGGTGCTGGTGATCACCCATCCCGAGATGCCGGCGCCTCCCGGGCACGCCTGACTTAGGCCAAGCAGGGGCTTGTCGGCCCGGTCCGGCGCCGCCACACTGGCGCCCATGATCACCGCCCAAGCCCTTGCCCGCCTGCCCGGCCTGCGCCACGGATTCCTGACCCGCCGGGGTGGCGTCAGCGGCGCCCCCTATGACAGCCTGAACCGCGGCCTGGGCTCGGACGACGACCCGGCCGCCGTCGGCGAAAACCGGTCCCGCGCCCTGGCCCGCATCGGCGCCGACGGGGCCGACCTGGTGACCGTCAGCCAGGTCCACTCGCCGAACGTGGTGGTGGTGGACGATGCCTGGGCCCCCGGCGAGGCGCCCCGGGCCGACGCCATGGTCACCCGGCGCCCGGGCCTGGCCCTGGGCATCCTGACCGCCGACTGCGCCCCCGTGCTGCTGGCCGACGCCCAGGCCGGGGTGGTCGGCGCCGCCCACGCCGGGTGGAACGGCGCCGTCTCCGGCGTGCTGGAAGCCGCCGTGGGGGCCATGGAAGCCCTGGGCGCCGACCGGGCCGCCATCCACGCCGCCGTGGGCCCCTGCATCCATCAGCCGTCCTACGAGGTGGGGCCCGAGTTCCGCGACCGCTTCGTGGCCGAGGATGCCGCCAACGACCGCTTCTTCGTCCCGTCGGACCGGCCCGGGCACCACCGGTTCGACCTGCCGGGCTATGTGGCGGCGCGTCTGTCGGCCCTGGGCCTGGGCGCCGTCGAGGGCAGCCCGGCCGACACCTGCGCCGACGCCGGCCGGTTCTTCAGCTACCGGCGCACCACCCTGAACGGCGGCGGGGACTACGGCCGCCTGATCTCGATCATCCAGTGGGCGGGGGACGACACCTAGATGGCGCTGCACTTCACCAAGGAGGAGTTCGAGGCCCGCCGCCACCGGACCTGCGCCGCCCTGGCGGCCCGGGGCCTGGACGGCCTGCTCATGTTCCGCCAGGAAAGCATGTACTGGCTGACCGGCTATGACAGCTTCGGCTTCACCTTCTTCCAGTGCCTGTACCTGGGGGTGGACGACACCATCATGCTGATGACCCGGGCCCCGGACCTGCGCCAGGCCCGGCACACCTCGCTGGTCACCGACATCCGCATCTGGGAGGACCGCGACGGCGCCGACCCGGCCCGCCAGCTTCGCGATCACCTGGAGTCCCTGGGCTGCCAGGGCAAGCGCCTGGGCGTGGAATGGGCCAGCCACGGCCTGACGGCGGCCAACGGCAAGCTGCTGGACGCGGCCCTGGACGGCTTCTGCGCCCTGGACGACGCCTCGGACCTGGTGGCCCGCCTGCGGCTGGTGAAAAGCCCGGCCGAGATGGCCTTCGTGCGCCGCGCCGCCGAGCTGGCCGACGACGCCTGGGAGGCCGCCCTGGGCGAGGCCGGGCCCCACGCCGACGAGGGCGCCATCCTGGCCGCCATGCACAACGCCATCTTCCGGGGCGGCGGCGACTATCCGGCCAACCCGTTCATCATCGGCTCGGGCGACGATGCCCTGCTGTGCCGCTACAAGGCCGGCCGGCGGCGCCTGTCGGCCCGCGACCAGCTCACCCTGGAATGGGCCGGGGTGTACCGCCAGTACCACGCGGCGATGATGCGCACCCTGCCCATCGGCCCCGTGGGCGACGATCATCAGGCCATGTTCGCGGCCTGCGCCGAGGCCCTGATGGCCTGCCGCGAGGCCCTGCGCCCCGGCGGCCGGGTGGGCGACGTGTTCGACGCCCACGCCCGGGTGCTGGACGAGGCCGGCTACCGCGAGCACCGCCTGAACGCCTGCGGCTACGCCCTGGGCACCATGTACGCGCCGTCGTGGATGGACTGGCCCATGTTCTACCACGGCAACCCCGTGGAACTGGCGCCGGGCATGGTGTTCTTCGTGCACATCATCCTGATGGACAGCACCGCCGGCCGGGCCATGACCCTGGGCGAGACCTATGAGGTGCGGGCCGACGGCGCCCGCCCCCTGTCGCGCACGCCCATCGAGCTGGTGTCGCGTTAGGGTCCGTACCCCATTGGGGTGCCGCCGTGGTTGGCCTGAAAAGCCGCGTGGTTAGGAGCGAGAAGGAAGGACATGCAGCGCATATTCGACGACGAGCGACGCGGCCACGCGGCTTTTCAGGCCAATCCCTGCGGGACGGGTCGCTTTTTCCCACCGGCCGCGTCGCGGGCGTCTTATGTGGGGCCTGCCACACCGCGCCGCCCGCTCCTCACCGGTGGGAAAAATCGATCCCGCCACGGCGACACCCCAATGGGGTACGGACCCTAATGCCCTACATCATCGGCCTGGTGCTGCTTTGCCTGTTGTTCGCCGTGGTCACCTGCGCGATGGTGGTGGCGTGACCATGCCCCGCCTGCTGTTCGCCCTGTTCCTGCCGCTGATGCTGCTGGCCGCCTGCGGCCAGGTGCCCCAGCCCTTCGCCAAGGCGCCCACCGGCGGCGGCTACGTGGCGCCCGAGGCCCCGCCGCCGCCCGAGGACAGCGTGCTGGTGCGGGTCCATCCGGTTACCGGCACGGCCGTGCCCATGGGCCGGCTGCTGGCCCAGGCCGTCAGCGACGCCCTGAACGGCCGCAACCTGACGGCCACCACCCAGCCCGGCAGCGATGCCCGGTTCGAGCTGCGGGGCCACGCCCGCATCAACGACGACGACCCGCGCCTGCCCTATGTGGCGCTCATCGACTGGACGCTGACCGACCGCGGCGGCGGGCCCGCCGGCCTGGTGACCCAGGGGGTGGAAGGCAGCCGCTGGCACTGGGATTACGGCGACCCGCGCATGATCCGTTCGGTGGCCCGGGGCGCCGCCGGGCCCGTGGGCGACCTGGTGGCCCGCGACATGCCGCCCGATTCGTCGCCGCCGCCCCTGATCCCCCGGCGGGCGGCCGAACCGGTCGTGGCCAAGGGGCCGCCCCTGGTGCGGGTGGCCCCGGTGACCGGCGCGCCGGGCGACGGCAACGGCGCCCTGACCCGGGCCA
>JAGREA010000283.1 GCA_020446745.1 Rhodobacterales bacterium
CAGGATGAAGGGGGCGTGGACCGGCCGGCGGGTTTCGCGGGCCGCGCGGCGGGCGGCGCGGCCGCGGCGGGCGGCGGGGCGACGGGGCTCCTCGGACATGAAAACGGCGCCTCCCGATGGGTCTGGTGTTGCGACTCCCGATCATCGCGCCGGCCCGGGGGGCGGGCTGATCCATCTGCGCCCTCCGCTGGTCCGGGGGCGCCACGCCACGGGCGCCGTTTGCGGCGGCGGCGCGGGCGGGCGCCTTAGCGTCGGACGAAGGACAGAGGCCCCGGGCCCCCTTCCGGATCATGGAGCGGGTATACTGGCCGGGCATAGGGGTACGGGCTGATGAAGACGCAGGCGCGCGTGGTGGTGATCGGTGGCGGCGTGGTCGGGGTCTCGACCCTCTATCACTTGGCCAAGAAGGGCTGGACCGACGTGGTCCTGGTGGAACGCAAGGAGCTGACGTCCGGCTCCACCTGGCATGCCGCCGGCCTGCTGCCCCTGTTCAACATGAGCTATTCCGTGGGCCAGCTGCACAAGTACTCGGTCAGGCTCTATGGCGACCTGGAGGCCGAGACGGGCCAGGATGTCGGCCTCAGGCGGGTGGGCAACATCCGCCTGGCCATGAACCGGGACCGCATGGACGAATACCACCAGTACGCCAACGTGGCCGCCACCATCGGCGTGGACGTGCGGTTCCTGACCCCCGACGAGATCAAGGACATCTGGCCCCTGTGCAACACGGAAGGCCTGGTGGGCGGCATCGTCCACCCCGACGACGGCTACATCCAGCCGGCCGACCTGACCCAGGCCCTGGCCCGGGGCGCCCGCACCATGGGGGCCGAAATCTACCGCAACACCACCGTCACCGGCATCGAACAGAAGCCCTCGGGCGACTGGGTGGTGCAGACCGACAAGGGCGACATCGCCTGCGAGCACGTGGTTTCGGCCACCGGCAGCTTCGCCCGCAAGACCGGCGCCATGGTGGGCCTGGACATTCCCGTGATCCCGGTCCAGCACCAGTTCATCGTCACCGAGCCCCATCCCGAGATCCAGGCCCGCCACGCCCAGGGCCTTCCGGAAATGGGCGTGCTGCGGGAATCCGACGGATCCTGGTACATGCGCGAAGAGGCCGGCGGCCTGCTGCTGGGCCCCTACGAGCAGGGGGCGCCCTGCTGCTACGTCAACGGCCCCACGGACGACTGCGAATACGAGCTGTTCCAGGAGGACCTGGAACGCCTGCACCCCCACATCGAGGCCGCCATCAACCGGGTGCCCATCTTCGGCGAGGCCGGGGTGAAGGAGGTCTACAACGGCGCCATCGCCTACACCCCCGACGGCGGGCCCATCGTCGGCCCGGCCTGGGGCAAGCGCAACTTCTGGATCAACGAGGGCCACTCGTTCGGCATCACGGCGGCCGGCGGGGCCGGCTGGCAGCTGGCCGAATGGATCATCGACGGCGAGCCCACCATCGACATGATGGGCGTGGACCCGCGCCGCTTCGGCGACTACGCCGGCAAGGCCTACCTGCGGGTCAAGAACGAGGAAGCCTACCGCAACGTCTTCACCATCCACTACCCGGACGAGGAACGGGCCGACGGCCGGCCCCTGCGCACCGCCCCCTGTTATGATCGCATGAAGGCCCTGGGCGCCGTGTTCGGCCAGAAGTTCGGCTGGGAGCGGCCCAACTGGTTCGCCCCCGAGGGCATGGCGCGCAAGGACGACTGGTCGTTCCGCCGCTCCGCCTGGTTCGAGCCCGTGGGCCGGGAATGCCTGAACGTGCGCGACAACGTGGGCCTGCTGGACATGACGGCCTTCGCCAAGTGCCGCATTTCCGGCCCCGGCGCCGAGGCCTTCCTGGAAGGCCTGGTGGCCAACCGCCTGCCGCAGAAGATCGGCCGCGTGGGCCTGTGCCACATGCTGACCAGCAAGGGCGGCGTGCTGTCGGAATTCACCATCCAGCGCGAGGCGGCGGACACCTACTACCTGGTCTCGGCCGGCGCCCTGCAGCGCCTGGACCACGACGAGCTGACCAAGCGCATGCCCGCCGACGGCTCGGTGCGGTTCGACAACCTGACCAACCAGATGGGCGTTCTGGTGGTGGCCGGGCCCAAGGCGCGGACGCTCATGGAGCGGGTGTCGGAAACGGATTTCTCCAACGGCGCCTTCCCCTGGCTGTCGGGCCAGGAGATCCTGGTGGGCCTGGCGCCCACCAAGGCGCTGCGCGTCAACTACGTGGGCGAGCTGGGGTGGGAACTGCACCACCCCATCGAATACCAGAACCACATCTTCGACGCCCTGATGGCGGCGGGGGCGGACCTTGGCCTGAAGCCCTTCGGCATCCGGGCCATGGACAGCCTGCGCATCGAGAAGTCCTACCGCATGGTGGGCACGGAAATGTCCATCGAGTACGCGGCGTATGAATCGGGCCTGGACCGCTTCGTGCGCGAGAACAAGGGCGACTTCCTGGGCCTCGACGGCCTGGCCGCCTGGAAGGCCAAGGGCTTCGCCAACGCCTTCGTGACCCTGGAAGTCCACGGCGTGACCGACGCCGACGCCCTGGGCAACAACGCCCTGTTCAAGGACGGCGCCATGGTGGGCCGGGCCACGGGCGGCAACTACGGCTGGCGGGTCGGCAAGTCCCTGGCCCTGGCCATGGTGCGCCCCGATCTGGCGGCCGAGGGCACGGAACTGGAGATGGACATCCTGGGCACGCGGCACCGGGTGACGGTGATCGGCGAAAGCCCCTACGACCCGGAAAACGCCCGCCTGCGGGCCTGATTTCCCCCATCCCGCCTGCCCGGACAGGGGCGGCCCTTCCCGGCGGGAAGGCCGCCCCTTTCGATTCCATCGTCAGGAAATCACGTGACGGCACGGGTATTTTGTCTTATTGCGGAAGGGCTTGCGCCCCCGCGGGGGCGGGACGGCCAACCGTCGCCGGGATCCAGAAAGGTCGCCGACACCAGATGCTGTTCAATTCCTACGAATTCATCTTCGCCTTCCTGCCGCTGTCGGTGCTGGGCTTTTTCCTGCTGGAGCGCATGGGGCGCCGGCGCGAGGCCATTGCCTGGCTGGTGGTGGCGTCGCTGTTCTTTTACGGCTGGTGGAACCCGCCCTATCTGGCCCTGCTGGTGGCCTCCATCGTCTTCAATTTCTTGGTGGGGTCGCGCCTGGCCCGGCGCTCGGTGGCGCCCCGGCGGGTGGACAAGGCCCTGCTGCTGTTCGGCGTGGCCGTCAATCTGGCGGCCATCGGCTACTTCAAGTACGCCAACTTCTTCGTCGGCAACGTGAACGCCCTGGCCGGCACGGACTACAACCTGGGCACCATCGTCCTGCCGCTGGCCATCTCGTTCTTCACCTTCCAGCAGATCACCTTTTTGGTGGACTCCTACCGGGGGGAAACGACGGAATTCAGCTTCCTGCACTATTGCCTGTTCGTGTCGTTCTTCCCCCAGCTCATCGCCGGGCCCATCGTCCACCATTCGGAAATGCTGCCCCAGTTCCGCCACCACGACGCCGGGCGGTTCAGCCACACCAACCTGGCCGTGGGCCTGACCATCTTCGCCATGGGCCTGTTCAAGAAGGCGGTGCTGGCCGACGGGGTGGCCGTGTACGCCACCCCCGTGTTCAACGCCGCCGAGGCCGGCCAGACCCTGGACTTCTTCACCGCCTGGGCCGCCGCCCTGGCCTATACCATCCAGCTCTATTTCGATTTCTCGGGCTATTCCGACATGGCCATCGGGGCGGCCCGCATCTTCGGCATCACCCTGCCGCTGAACTTCAATTCCCCCTACAAGGCCACCAGCATCATCGACTTCTGGCGCCGCTGGCACATGACCCTGTCGCGGTTCCTGCGCGACTATGTCTACATCTCGCTGGGCGGCAACCGCCACGGGCCCACGCGGCGCCACGTGAACCTGATGGGCACCATGCTGCTGGGCGGCCTGTGGCACGGCGCCGGATGGACCTTCGTGGTGTGGGGCGGGCTGCACGGCGCCTACCTGGTGATCAACCATGTTTGGACCCGGTTCCGCGCCCTGCGCCACGGTGGGGTGGCGCCCGAACACGGGCCCCTGGGCCAGGCCCTGGCCTGGGCCCTGACCTTCGTGGCCGTGGTTGTCGGCCTGGTGTTCTTCCGCGCCCTCACCTTCGACGGCGCCCTGACCATTCTGACCGGCATGACGGGCCTGAACGGCATCGAGCTGCCGGCCGCCATCGGCCTGCGCCTGGGCGGCCTGGGCGACCTGCTGACCGGCCTGGGCATCCAGTTCACCCCCGGTGGCGGGGCGCGGTTCGTGGCCGCCTGGTCGTGGATCATCGCCCTGATGGCCATCGTCCTGATGCTGCCCAACACCCAGCAGGTGATGGCCCTTTACGCCCCGGCCCTGGACTTCCACGTGGGCCGGTCCGATACCGGCCACGGGCCGGTCATGCGGCGCCTGCGCTGGCACCCCACGCAGGTGTGGTCGCTGTTGGCCGCGGTGATCCTGTGCACGGGCCTGCTGGCCCTGCCGGAAGTCACCGAATTCCTGTACTTCCAGTTCTGACCGCGCCGCCATGACCGTCAAGTCCTACACCGTCACGGTCTTCGTCCTCACCGCCCTGCTGCTGGTCGGGGTGCTGGGCCTGACCCTGACCGTGGACCCCTACGGCGTGCACGACGCCGCCCCGGTGGCCGGCTTCAACCAGCGCAAGCCGGAAACGGATACCCACGTGCGGCTGTACAAGGACCGGGCCCTGGACCGGGCGGCGCCGGTGACCGTGCTGCTGGGCAATTCCCGCGTCGATGCCGGGTTCGATCCGGCCAGCGACACCTGGCCGGCCGACATGCGCCCGGTGTTCAACGCCGGCATCCCCGGCACGGCCACGGAATACAGCCTGAGGGTCCTGCGCCGGGCCCTGCGCCTGTCCACCGTGAAGACGGTAATCGTCGGCCTGGACGTGCTGGACTTCCGGGTCGATCCGGCCGAGACCGACGCCACCGCCCCGCCGCCGGCGGACTGGGAAGTGGGCGACGGCGGCCCGCTCACCCGGGCCCGACGGTTCATGGAAACC
Organism: Rhodobacterales bacterium; assembly: GCA_020446745.1. Classification (GTDB taxonomy): domain Bacteria; phylum Pseudomonadota; class Alphaproteobacteria; order Rhodospirillales; family JACKKN01; genus JAGREA01. Next base: position 5,041 of record JAGREA010000283.1, read on the forward strand.
AGCCTGTCCCTGAAGGCGGTGATCGATTCCCTGCTGACCATCGCCGCCCAGGGCAACCCCCACGCCGCCCACCGGGCCCCCACGGGCTACAACACCATGGCCGAATACGGGGGCTTCGTGGCCCTGGAGGGGCACCACGCCATCTTCCTGCAGCGCAACCTGGAAAACTTCGCCAACTACCGGCGCGGGCCCAAGGCCGTGGCCCGGGCGGACGGCACCGACAGCGCCGAATGGCGGGCCGTGAAGGACATCATCGCCCTGGCCGGCGAGAAGGGCGTGAACCTGGTGTTCGTCCTGTTCCCCTACCACGCCGACGTGCTGGAAGGCTTCCGCCTGGCCGGCCTGGACCCGGCGTTCGAGGACTTCAAGCGCCGCCTGACGGCCCTGGCCGCGGCCAGCGGCCGGGACATTCCCGTGTGGGACTTCAGCGGCCATTCGGCCCTGACCGACGAACCCGTGCCGCCCCCCGGCGACACCCGCACCCACATGGCCGGGTACTGGGAAGCCGGCCACTTCAAGGCCGCCCTGGGCGACGCCATGGTGAAGGTGATGACCGGCGCGCCCGGCGCCCGCCCCGGCATCCTGGCCGGCTTCGGCGTCCGCCTGACCCCGGCCACCCTCGAGGCCCACCTGGCCGACCTGCGGGCCCGCCGCCAGGCCTATGCCCAGGCCCACCCGGAAGCCGTGGATCGGGCGGAACGGCAGTTCGCCCGCACGGCCCGGTGATCGGCGCCGCCGGGCACCGGGTCGCGGCGGGGCCAAATCATGTCCGCGCCACGACAGCGGGCCCGGCGGATTGAACTAGCGTACGTTTGAGAACGGCTCTTACCGGTCGGAGACGCGCCATGGCCGAGCACGACGACATCGACGACGACGTCGAGGACGACATCGACCTTTCCTCGCTCAGCGACGAGGACCTGGTCAAGCAGATGCACGACGACCTGTACGACGGCCTGGCCGACGAGATCGTCGAGGGCACCAACATCCTGCTGGGCCGCGGCTGGCAACCCTACGACGTGCTGACCAAGGCCCTGGTGGAAGGCATGCGCATCGTCGGCATCGACTTCCGCGACGGCATCCTGTTCGTGCCCGAGGTGCTGATGGCCGCCAATTCCATGAAGGCGGGCATGTCCATCCTGAAGCCCCTGCTGGCCGAAACCGGCGCGCCGCGCATGGGCAAGATGGTCATCGGCACGGTGAAGGGCGACATCCACGACATCGGCAAGAACCTGGTCACCATGATGATGGAGGGCGCCGGTTTCGAGGTGACCGACCTCGGCATCAACAACCCGGTGGAAAACTATCTGGAGACGCTGCAATCCGAGGAATACGACATCCTCGGCATGTCGGCGCTTCTGACCACCACCATGCCCTACATGAAGGTGGCGATCGACACCATGGTCGAGAAGGGCA
>JAGREA010000284.1 GCA_020446745.1 Rhodobacterales bacterium
GCGGGGGGCGGGCCGCTCCCGGCTGGCCGCGCGGGGGCGCCGGCGGTCGATCGCGATCCGGCCGCCGGCGCCCCTTGGTTGTCCGCGCAACCAATGATATGATGAATCTCGAAATACAACCTTGGATGTGCCGACTCTTTTCGCCGGGAGAAGGCCGCCAAGACGGAAACCAACGATCCGCCGCATGAACGTTCATGAGTCCGCCACCGAGACAACCGCGGCCAAGCCGTCAAACCGCACCGTTGGTTCGAGGGTGTGGCGGGCCATCTTATATCTGCTGGTAGCAGGCTACGGGCTTGTAGTGTGGCCGTTCGCGTATCTCAGCGCGGAACTTGGCGTGCGCATTCCCTTGGACACCGATTCCGCCTATCAGACACGCTCGTTCGCCTACTACGTCATGAGTTTTCCGCTGTACTTCGGGGCCCTGGTATTTCTGGTCCTGTTGATGGTCCTTCCGGTGAAGCGGCGGTGGCCCTGGGTTCTGGCCCTTCTGGTGGCGGTGGCTTCGGTGGCGCTGCGCCGATGGTATCTGGTGTCGCACTATCCCCTTTGGCCTGTTTCCGGCTGACCCTTGCTCGATCCGGGGTGCCGGGATTGGGCATGTTTTGTATGAGAGGCCACGGCTCTGACGAAGACCGATGCATCCACTGAAATTGCCGGGACGGGGCGAGCGGATTCCCGTCTCCAAAAAGGGCCGCACGGGAGCGCCGCCCCAGGGACGCCCGTCGAACGGACCGGCCGCACCTTCGGGCCACGGGTGTGGCGGATGGTGTTCTACCTGCTGGTGGCGGGATACTGGCTTGTCCTCTGGCCGTTCGCGTTTTTCAGCGCCATGTATGGCGTGAAACATCCTGGTGAGACCGATGCCGCTTTCCGGACAAGCGCACCGGTCCACTACGTCACCAGCGCGCCCCTGTACCTGGGCGCCATGGTGCTTCTGGGCCTGTTGTTCGCTGTTCCCATGAAGCGCCGGTGGCCGTGGGCTTTGTTTATCCTGCTAGGGGTGGCCTCGGTGGTGCTGTACCGCTGGTATCTGGTGTCGCACTATCCCCTTTGGCCCGTTTCCGGATGATCGTCGGGATCGTGCTTCGGTGGGAGGAAAGTAGAAAGGCCGCATGATGGAAGAGCTGACGGAACAGGACATCCAGGAGTATCGGGATGATATCGCCCTGGCGCTCACGGAGATCGAAACGCGGGAGGACCTCACCCACTTCGTCAAGATGCTGAACTGGGGGTACGAGAACGGCCTGTACGAAGAGCAGTCCGTTTCCGACTACCTGGGCGGAACCTGCGGCCTTCTGATGTCTCTGGATAGCTGGTATCGCAACAGGGGGAAGACGGAAAGCCCCGACGAACCGACCTGGACCATGTTCGCCGAGATCCTGCTCGCCTCCTTCTACCACAGCTAGCCCCATGTCCGGCCCAATCCAAACGACGACAACCGAAACACCGTATCGGAACACCAGATCAAAGGTGTGGCGGGTCGTGTTTTACGGGCTGGTGGCGGGATATGGACTTGTCCTGTGGCCCTTGGCGATCCTTTGCGCGGGCGATGGCCTGAGGCTCCCTGGTGAAACCGATTACGCCTTTCGGACGAGTTCCTTCACCTACTACCTTTTCAGCGCGCCCCTGTATCTGGGCGCCTTGGTGCTGCTGGCCATGGTGGTGTCCATGCCCGACAAGCGCCGGTGGCCCTGGATTCTGGTTATCCTGGTGGCGGTGGCCTCGGTGGCGCTGCGCCGCTGGTACATGGTGATGACCTATCCGCCCTGGATCATTTCCGGCTGATCTTCGGTATGGTGAAGGGCCCCCTCCTCAACGGGAGTACTTTCGAGAACGGGGGAGCCGTTTGAAGAGGGAAATGAGCCCATGAAGACCATGAGCGACGAGGATTTCAGGCGGTATGTGGCGGACCTGGGCAGGCGGATGGAGACGATCAATTCCCGGAAAGAACTGTCGAGTTTCATATTCATGCTCTGCAAGGGGTATCGGGAAGGCGCCTTCGAGGAGCAGGATGCGGAGGACTACCTCAGTGGAACAGGGTCCCTTTTTCGGGCGATGGACAGTTGGTACCGGAACAATGACATCAAGGACGATCCCGACGTGCCGACCTGGCGCATGATGGCCAGGGTACTTTTAGCCTCCTTCTCCCACAGCTAGCCCCATGCCCAAGCCAACCCACACCCCGTCCAAGGCCGACGTGAAGATCGGGCGGTTCCTCAGCATGGTGCTGCGCCACAAGCCCCAGGCCTTGGGTATTCGCCTGGATGGCGGCGGCTGGGTCGAGGTGGACGTGCTGCTGGCGGCCCTGGCCCGCGCCGGGCGGCCGTTGGACCGGGCGCGCCTGGACCATCTGGTGGCCACCAACCCGAAGCGGCGCTATGCCTTCTCCGACGATGGCACGCGCATCCGCGCCGTGCAGGGCCACAGCCTGTCCGTGGACCTGGGCTACGCCCCGGCCCGGCCGCCCGAGCACCTGTACCACGGCACCGTCGCCCGGGTGCTGGAGGCCATCCGCGCCCAGGGCCTGAAGCCCATGGGCCGCGACCACGTGCACCTGAGCCCCGACGTGGAAACCGCCACCATCGTCGGCGCCCGGCGCGGCCGGCCGGTGATCCTCACCGTGCGCGCCGGCGCCCTGTGGGCGGAAGGCCAGGTGTTCCACCAGGCCGACAACGGCGTGTGGCTGACCGCCGCCGTGCCGCCGGACTTTCTGGATGTTCCAGAAATAATTTCCTGAAATAGGAAAATAAATGTTGACATCGCCCCCGGAACCGCCTAGGTTCAAGGGGTCAACGCCACCCGTGCGCCCAAAGCGGCCCGGGTGGCGTTGTCGTTTGAACCCTTGTTCTTTCATAGACACGGAAAGGAGCGGCCGATGGAGGATCTGACCCGCATCGCCCTGGGCGGCCTGTGCGTCCTGGACGACGGGGAGCTGGAGGCCCTGTGCGAGGCCCTGCGCCCCGAGGCCCTGAGCTGGATCGCCATTGGCCTGGCGCCGGCGCGCGACAGCCTGCTGGCCCTGGCCCGGGCCGAGGACCTGCCCCGGGCCTGATTTCGTACAAATATCAGGGGCTGCCGGCAGACACCGTGCCAGCGGCGCCAATGCTTCGAGACGGCCCTGCGGGCCTCCTCAGCATGAGGCCCGACATATTGAAAGACCTCACCCTGAGGAGCGTGCGTCAGCGCGCGTCTCGAAGGGTTGGTGCCGCCTGGCCCGATAGTCGGCGGCCCGCCAACACCCTTCAACC
>JAGREA010000285.1 GCA_020446745.1 Rhodobacterales bacterium
AGCAGGGCCGATAGGCCGGCGGGGTCGCCCACCAGGCCCAGGGCCCCGGCGCAGTCGGCCCGCAGCTCGCGCCGCGCCTCGCCGCCGTCCAGGCAGGCGGCCAGGGCCGGCAGGGCCCGGGGGTCGCCCAGGCGGCCCAGGGCCAGGTAGTAGGCGGAACGGGCCTGGGGGCTGTCGTCGCCCCGGGCCAGGGCCGCCAGCAGGGGCGGCACGGCTTCCCTTTGGCCCCGGAAACCCAGGGACCGGGCGGCCCGGGCCCGGGTGGCGTCGTCGCCGGTCTTCAGGGCGTCGGTCAGGGCGGTGAAGGGGATGGCCCCGTGCTCCCAGCCGTTGGCCATGGCGGGCGCGGCGGCCAGCAAGCCCACCAGGGCCAGCAGGCTAAGCGTCGAACGGCGCAACGGTGTGGCCATGGTTCAGCGGCCCGTGCCCGTGGCCCAGGCCGGGGGCCGTTTCCATGGCCCGGCGCACGTAGGCCCGGGCCCGGGTCACGGCCTGGGCCAGGGGCAGGCCCTGGGCGATGCCGGCGGCCACGGCCGAGGCCGTGGTGCAGCCGGTGCCGTGGGTGTGGCGGCTTTCGATGCGCGGGCTTTCCAGGGTGAGCGGCGGGCAGCCCGGTTCCAGCAGCAGGTCGGTGACCGTGTCCCCGGCCACGTGACCGCCCTTCAGCAGCACGGCGCCGGGGGTCATGTCCGCCAGGCGCTGGCCCAGCACCATGAAGCCGCCGGCGGCCTCCATCTCCACCCCGGCCAGAACCTCGGCCTCGGGCAGGTTGGGGGTGATGACGGCGGCCATGGGCAACAGGCGGTCGCGCAGCGCCGCCACCGCCGCGTCGGGCAGCAGCTTGGCGCCGCCCTTGGCCACCATCACCGGGTCGGCGACGATGGGCACCCCCGGCGCGTGGACGGCCAGGGCCTCGCACACGGCGGCGATGGTGTCGGCCGAGCCCAGCATGCCGATCTTCACGCAGTCGGCGCCGATGTCTTCCATGACCACGCGGATCTGTTCGACCACGAAGTCCGTCGGCACCACGTGGATGTTGGTGACGCCCAGGGTGTTCTGGGCCGTCAGGGCGGCGATGGCCGTCATGGCATAGGCGCCCAGGCAGGTGACCGTCTTGATGTCCGCCTGGATGCCCGCGCCGCCGCCGGAATCGGACCCGGCGATGATCAGCACGCGGCCCCGGGGCCCCGCCTCGGCCATCAGGCGGTGGCCTGGCGGATGGATTCGCAGATGTCGTCCACCACGGCGCCGACCAGCTTCTCGTCCTCGCCCTCAGCCATCACGCGGATCACCGGTTCGGTGCCCGACTTGCGGATCAGCACCCGCCCGGCGTCGTTCAGGCGGGCCTCGCCGTCGGCGATGGCGGCCTGCACGGATTCATCCTCCAGCGGCGCGCCGGCGCCGAAGCGCACGTTCTTCAGCACCTGCGGCAGGGGCTCGAACACCCGGCAGACCTTCGATGCCGAACGCCCGGCCTGCTGGATCACCGCCAGCACCTGCAGCGCCGCCACCAGGCCGTCGCCGGTGGTGGTGTGGTCGCCCAGGATCAGGTGGCCCGACTGCTCGCCGCCCACGTTGTAGCCGTGCTCGCGCATGTGCTCGACCACGTAGCGGTCGCCCACCTGGGTGCGCACCAGTTCCAGGCCGATGCTCTTCAGGTAGATCTCCAGGCCCAGGTTGGACATGACCGTGGAGACCAGCCCGCCGCCGTTCAGCCGGCCGCGCTGCGACCAGGCGGTGGCGATGGTGGCCATGAGCTGGTCGCCGTCCAGCAGGGCGCCGTTCTCGTCGGCGATCAGCACTCGGTCGGCGTCGCCGTCCAGCGCGATGCCCAGGTCGGCCCCTTCCATCACCACCTTGGCCCGCATGGCCTCGGTGGAGGTGGAACCCACGTCCTTGTTGATGTTGAAGCCGTTGGGGCTGACGCCGATGGGGATCACCTCGGCCCCCAGTTCCCACAGCACCGCCGGGGCCACCTTGTAGGCGGCGCCGTTGGCGCAGTCGATGACGATCTTCAGGCCGTCCAGGCGCAGGCCCTTGGGGAAGGTCTGCTTCACGTGCTCGATGTAGCGGCCCTCGGAATCCTCCAGGCGCAGGGCCCGGCCCAGCTTGTCGGATTCCGCATAGCCTTCCGACACGTCGCCTTCCATGCGGCTTTCGATTTCCAGTTCCACCTCGTCCGACAGCTTGAAGCCGTCGGGGCCGAACAGTTTGATCCCGTTGTCCTGATAGGCGTTGTGCGAGGCCGAGATCATCACCCCCAGGTCGGCCCGCAGGCTGCGGGTCAGCATGGCCACGGCGGGGGTGGGCATGGGGCCGACGATGATGGGGTCCATGCCCACGGCGACGAAGCCGGACGTGAGGGCCGGTTCCAGCATGTAGCCGGACAGGCGGGTGTCCTTGCCGATGACCACCCGGTGGCGGTGCTGGCCGCGGGTGAACTGCATGCCGGCGGCCATGCCGACCCTGAGGGCCACCTCGGCGGTCATGGGATGGCGGTTGGCGGTACCGCGGATGCCGTCGGTGCCGAAGTACTTGCGGGTCATGACAATCCCTCGAGTGCGTGTGATTCGAACCGGTTATAGCAGATCACGCCGCCGGAGAAAACGTTTCGATAAAGAAACGGTCAGGCCCGCCGACGGGCGCCCTTCCGGCCCCGCCGCCGGGCCGCTATCCTGGCCCCATGAAGCGCCTGCTGATCGTCGCCCACGCCCCCTCGCCCAACACCCGGCGTCTGCTGGACGCGGTGCTGGCCGGCGCCCGCGACCCGGCCATCGACGGGGTGGCGGTGACGGCGCTCGCGCCCCTGGACGCCGGCCCCGACGACGTGCTGGCGGCCGACGCCCTGATATTGGGCACGACGGAGAACCTGGGCTACATGTCCGGCGCCCTGAAGGACTTCTTCGACCGCAGCTACTACCCCTGTTTGGAGAAAACCCAGGGCCTGCCCTATGCGTTGTGGATCCGCGCCGGCCACGACGGCACGGGGACGCGCCGGGCCGTGGAGAGCATCACCACCGGCCTGCGCTGGCGGGCCGTGCAGGCGCCGCTGGTGTGCCGGGGGGAGTTCGACGAAGCGTTCGTCGGGCAGTGCCGGGAGTTGGGGACCCTGATGGCGGCGGGGTTGGAGGCGGGGGTGTTTTAACCACCGTCTTTTTCCCACCCTTCCCCATCGTCATTCCCGCGAAGGCGGGAATCCATGGGCGTCGGCAACGGCACGGCCTTTCCCCCATGCGAGTTGGCTGGTGGAAATGGCATTGGGTCCCCGCCTGCGCGGGGACGACGGTGGAGGAAATGCGGGGACGACGCGGGGAAGCGGGGACGACGCGGGGAAGCGGGGACGACGGCGGAGGAAATGCGGGGACGGCGGGAGTGAAGCGCGGGGACGACGGAGGTTGAGCCCCCCTCAATACTCATTGATATCCGGCTGGTCCTTGATCCACCGGCGGGCCAGCATCTTGAGCAGGCCGATGGAGACCACCGACAGCACGGCGAACCACAGCCCCACGTCGTGCCAGGTCTCGAAGATCACCGTGTCGCCGAACCACAGTTTCCCCTGGGCGAAGATCAGCCCGGCGATCAGCAGCGCCGCCACGCCGATGGGCAGCACGAAGAAGGTGTAGCCCAGGAACACGTCGGCGATGATCAGCACGATGCCCAGGATGATCCACACCTTGGGCTCGAACAGCCAGTAGGCCAGGTCGAACTCGCCCATCACCGGGGCCCCTTCAGGTTGTCGAACAGGGTTTGCAGCGAGCCGATGGCGGCGGTCACGTCGGTGGGCACGATCACCGTCTTGGCGTTGGCCGAACCGGCCAGTTGGGCGATGGCCTCCACCTGGCGCTTCAGCACCTCGAAGTTCACCGCCGGCTGGCCGTTGTCGGCGATGGCGGCGGCCACCAGGCGGGTCTGCTCGGCCGAGGCCTTGGCCTCGATCTCGACCGCATAGGCCTGGGCATCGGCCTTGATGCGCACGGCGTCGGCCTCCTTCTGGGCCTGATACAGCTTGGCCTCGGCGGCCAGTTCCACCGACCGCTTGTCGCCCTCGGCCCGGGCGATCACGGCCCGGCGCTCGCGCTCGGCGTTCAGCTGCTGGCGCTGGGCGGCCTTGGTTTCCTCGTCGATGATCACGTCGGTGATTTCCGTGCGGGTGATCTCGATGCCCCAGATGGTGGCGGCGTCCTGCAGGTTGCTGGCGATTTCCAGGTTCATGGATTCGCGCGACGACTGCAGCTCGTCCAGCTCCAGCTTGCCGGCCGCCGAGCGGACGATGGAGGTGGCCGCCGTGTAGATGGCCGCGTCGATGTCGCGGATGCGGTAGACCGACGAGGCGGCGTCGACCACCCGGTAGAACACCGTGGCCTCCAGGCGGACCTCCACGTTGTCGCGGGTGATGACCGAGATCTGGAATTCGGGCAGCTGGCGTTCCAGCACCGAGATGCGGTGGGCCACGTTGTCCAGGAACGGCACGATGAAGTTCAGCCCGGCCGACAGGGTCTTGGTGTACTTGCCGAACCGTTCCACCACGAACACCATGGACTGGGGCACCACCTTGATGCCCTTGAACACCAGGGTGAAGGCGAACAGGACGATCAGCAGGGTGATGACCGCCGACAGGTTCAGCGACGAGACGATGGAGGTGTCGATCATGGCGTCCTCGGCGGTTTTCCTTGGTTCGTTATGGGGCCCCTGGTGCGGACGGCGGGACTTGAACCCGCACGCTTTGGAAAGCGCGAGATTTTAAGTCTCGTGTGTCTACCAGTTCCACCACGTCCGCGTGCAATGGGGCAAGGCGCGAGTCTGCACCGGTGGCCATGCGGGCGCAAGGGGTGGCGGGGGAATCGGCGCCGCTTCATCTACGTGGAAAAGAAAACCTCTGCGTACCTCCGCGTCCTCTGCGTTGATTCCCCTTTTTTCAAACGCGGAGGACGCGGAGGTACGCAGAGGAAGTTGTCGTGCCCGCTTGCGCAGGGACGAAGCGGGCGGAGAGCCGGCACGCCTCGCCGATTGACCCCGCCGCCGGCCGCGCTATGGTGCCCCCCATGGCCGACAAGCCCCCCATCGACTGGCGATCGCGCACCACCTGGCATGCCATCGGCTATGGCCTGACGGCCGTGTGGATGCTGCTGGTGCTGGTGGTGTCGGGCAACAATCCCGAACATCCCCTGTTCACCTTCATCTTCATCGTGCCCATCGCCGGCTGGCTGATCGGCATTTCCATCGGCCGCGTCCTGGGGCCACGGCTGGCGCGCGACGACGACCCGCCGGCGGACGGGCCGGAGGATCCGGACAAGAGCTAGCGGATGACGTTGCCGGCCACGCGCCAGCCATCCGGCAGGCGGGGCAGCGGGGTGTCGGTGAGGATCAGGTCGCCGGCCACGTCCACCCGGGTGTCCAGGCTGGCCGCCGGCAGGTCGGTGCGCGACAGGTCCAGGTTGCCGGTCACCGTCAGGCGCCGGGGCAGTTCCGGGTGGGGCCAGCGGGCGAAGTTCAGGTTGCCGTAGATGGTCACCCGCTCCTGGCCGTCGAACAGCACGTCGGCCCCGGTCACGTCGCCGATCACCACCAGACCGCCCGGCAGGCGCGTCGGCACCCGGCCGGCGCAGGGCCGCCCGGCCACCGCCAGGTCGTCGGGCAGGGGGCCCAGGGCGTCGCCGTCCAGGATCAGGAACTTGCCCACCGACAGGCCCGGCGGCAGGTCGTGGACCAGGGAATGGATCATGTTCATTTCCCCCAGCACCCGGGTGCCGGGGGCCAGGCCCTTGACCAGGCTGTCTTCCAGGTTCAGCGCCCCCACGGTCAACCCGTCGGGCAGCATCGTCACCGGCGACAGGGACAGCCCGGCGATGGCCTGGCACACGGTCAGGTTCCGGGGCAGGCGGTCCAGGGCGCAGTTGGCCAGGATCATGGCGCCGTTCACGTGCAGGCCCTCGGGCAGCACCGACACGTCGCCCCGGTTGGTCAGCACCAGGTGGTGGCGGATGCGCGTGCCCGCCGCCCAGTCGGCGGCGCGGGAGACCCGCAGGATGTCGCCCGATTCGGCGATGGCGAATTCCGTCAGCCGGGCGTTCATGCGCTTGGGCCTAAGGTGTTCCACCAGCACCGCCAGGTGGTCCATGTAGCGGTCGGGCACGTCCACGTTGGTGCGGCCCCGGGCCTGCTGCACGCGGGCCCGTTCCGGGTCGAATTCCACCGTGCAGTGGGGCTGGTTGGCCGGGTCGCGCAGCGAGAAGATCTGGGTGCGGAAGCGGTCGTACCCCCCCTCCCCGGCGCAGTGGCGCATGCGCCGGCCCTCGTAGTCCAGGGCCGCCTCGCTGGTCAGGCGCAGCCAGCGCCAGCCATCGCCCAGGGCCAGCACCGGTTCC
>JAGREA010000286.1 GCA_020446745.1 Rhodobacterales bacterium
GACGTGTCCGACGGCCTGCTGGCCGACCTGGGGCACATCTGCGAGGCGTCGGGCCTGGGGGCCCGGGTGCGGCCCCACGCGCTGCCCCTGTCCGATGCCGCTCGGCGGGCCCTGGAGGTGGCGCCGGACCTGGCCGACGCGCCCCTGGCGGGGGGCGACGACTACGAACTGGTGTTCACCCTGCCGCCGCACCGGCGCGACGATCTGGCCGGCCTGTCGGCCCGCCTGGACCTGCGGCTGACCGTGATCGGCACCATGACCGAATCCAGGGGCCTGCGCCTGGTCGATCCCAAGGGCCATGTCACCCGGCCGGATCGGGTGGGTTTCCGCCACTTCTGACGCCGGGGCTTTTCCTGCGCCGGTTCCACCGGGATAATGGCCGCCATGAAAAAGCTGCTGATCGCGCTGGTGATCCTGATGGTCCTGACCGGCGGCGCCGTGGGCACCATGAAGGCCCTGGGCCTGGGGCCCTTCGCCGCGCCCGAGGCCGGGGCGGAACATGGAGCGGCGAAGGGCGAGGCGGGCGGCCACGGCGCGCCGGCCAAGGGGCAGGGGGATGCCCACGGGGCGGCGGCGTCGGCATCGGACCTGCGCCCCATCAAGGCGCCGCCGGTGGTGGTGCCCCTGCTGACCGACAAGGGAGTGGCGGCGCTGTACCAGATCCAGTTCGACCTGAAGGTGCCGGACCTGGACGCCGAGCGGATCATCATCAAGGAGGAAACCCGCCTGAACGACGCCTTCGTGAAGGACATGCACGGCTTCCTGCCGCGCATGCTGGGCGACCTGGGCCGGGTGGACAAGGGCATCCTGCGCAAGCGCCTGATGATGGTGGCGGACCGCACCCTGGGGGCCGGGGTGGTGCGCGACATCACCATCACCAACGTGCTGAACCGCTCCCAGCAGTAGCGCGCCGCCCGCCGGAAGGTCGCCGACCCGGTGGCGTGTGCGCCGCCGGGCGTTTGGTCCTATTTGTTGCACTGCAACAGTGACGTGTTGCGTTCCCCAGGGCATTCTGGCATGTTCCCAGCGGCTTACCTTCGGAGCGACCGCGATTCTCGCCGGTCTGCGGCATCTGGCGGGCTTCAGGGGGCAAGGGATATCTGAAAGGGGAATCGAATGTCGTCAATGATCTATTTGGCGGTCATCGTCATGGGGGCGGTGGCTTTGGCCTACGGTGCCTGGGCGGTCCGCTCGGTACTGGCAGCCGACGCCGGCACCGAACGCATGCAGGAAATCGCCGGTGCCGTGCAGGAGGGTGCGCGGGCCTATCTGAACCGGCAGTACATGACCATCGCCGTGGCCGGCGTGGTCATCGGCCTTCTTCTGGCCTGGCAGCTCAGCCTGGCCGGCGCCATCGGCTACTTCATCGGCGCCATCCTGTCGGGCGCGGCCGGCTACATCGGCATGAACGTGTCGGTGCGGGCCAACGTGCGCACGGCCGAAGCCGCCCGTTCCCAGGGCCTGGCCGGCGGCCTGTCCATCGCCTTCAAGTCGGGCGCCATCACCGGCATGCTGGTGGTCGGCCTGGCCCTGCTGGGCGTGGCGGGCTACTACGTTGTTCTGCGCAACGTCTACGATCCCGCCGACGCGGCGGGCATGCGCCACATCCTGGAGGCCCTGGTGGCCCTGGGCTTCGGTGCCTCGCTGATCTCCATCTTCGCCCGACTGGGCGGCGGCATCTTCACCAAGGGCGCCGACGTGGGCGCCGACCTGGTGGGCAAGATCGAAGCCGGCATCCCCGAGGACGACCCCCGCAACCCCGGCGTGATCGCCGACAACGTGGGCGACAACGTGGGTGACTGCGCCGGCATGGCCGCCGACCTGTTCGAGACCTATGCCGTGACCGTGGTCGCCACCATGCTGCTGGGCGCCATCTTCTTCGCCGGCGGGCAGCAGGAAACCATGATGATGCTGCCGCTGCTGATCGGCGGCGTGTGCATCGTCGGTTCGGTGATCGCCACCTGGTTCGTCAAGCTGGGTGCCAGCCAGAACATCATGGGCGCGCTGTACAAGGGCCTGATCGCCAGTGCCGTCATCTCGGCCTTCCTGATCGGCGGCGTGACCTCCATGTTCATCGGCTGGGACACGGCCTATGACATGGTGGGCCGCGCGGTTACCGGCACCCAGCTGTTCGTCTGCTCCATCACCGGTCTGGTCGTCACCGGCCTGATCGTGTGGATCACCGAGTACTACACGGGCACCGAACACCGCCCGGTGAAGAGCGTCGCCTCGGCCTCCACCACCGGCCACGCGACCAACATCATCCAGGGGCTGGCCGTTTCCATGGAAGCCACGGCCCTGCCGGTGATCGTCATCTCGGGCGGCATCATCGTCGCCTTCCAGAGCGCCGGCCTGTTCGGTCTGGCCATCGCGGCCACCACCATGCTGGCCCTGGCCGGCATCGTCGTCGCCCTGGACGCCTTCGGTCCGGTCACCGACAACGCCGGCGGCATCGCCGAAATGGCGGAACTGCCCGAGGAGGTCCGCAAGACCACCGACGCGCTGGACGCCGTGGGCAACACCACCAAGGCCGTCACCAAGGGCTACGCCATCGGTTCGGCCGGCCTGGCCGCCCTGGTGCTGTTCGCCGCCTATACCGAGGATCTGAAGCACTACTTCCCCGACGTGGACGTGAAGTTCGTGCTGCAGGACCCCTACGTGGTGGTCGGCCTGTTCATCGGCGGCCTGCTGCCGTTCCTGTTCGGCGCCATGGGCATGATGGCCGTGGGCCGGGCCGGTGGCGCGGTGGTCGTCGAGGTGCGGCGCCAGTTCAAGGAAATCCCGGGCATCATGGAAGGCACGGGCAAGCCGGAATACGGCACCTGCGTCGACCTGCTGACCAAGGCGGCGATCAAGGAGATGATCGTCCCGTCCATGCTGCCGGTGCTGGCGCCGATCGTGATGTATTTCGTGATCAACGCCATTGCCGGCCAGTCGGCGGCCTTCGCCGCCCTGGGCGCCATGCTGTTGGGCACCATCGTGACCGGCCTGTTCGTGGCCATCTCGATGACCTCCGGCGGCGGCGCCTGGGACAACGCCAAGAAGTACATCGAGGACGGCAACCACGGCGGCAAGGGCTCCGACGCCCACCACGCCGCGGTGACCGGCGACACCGTGGGTGACCCCTACAAGGACACCGCGGGCCCGGCCGTCAACCCGATGATCAAGATCATCAACATCGTGGCCATCCTGCTGCTGGCGATGCTCGCCTAGGCGGAAACCGCGACACGCGCGCGGGGCGGGCTCCGGAGCGATCCGGGGCCCGTTCTGTTTTTACGGTCAGGGAAACGGGGCAGGGGACAGCGGCCGGCCCCATCGGCAGGGGCTACTTCTTGCCCTTGTTGAAGCGGCCCAGGTTGCCGATCAGCTGGTCGATGATGGTCAGGCGGTTGCCGGCCGTGGGGGTTTCCCGGTCCACCGGGTCCACGTCCTTGCCGGCGTCCAGGCCGATCTCCTCCTTCTCGGTCAACAGGCCGCGGTCGTCGAAGGTCAGCATGATGATCTTGCGCTCGGTCACCTCGGGGGCCATGAAGGCCACCGTCTCGGTGCGCTCGGACACGTAGAACCAGGTCTCGTTCTCGAACATGGCCACGGTGGAGGGCGAACCCAGCAGCTCCTCCACCTCCACCCGCGAGATCTCGCCGGGCCGCAGGTCGGCCAGCAGTTCCGGGTCGGGCAGGTTGCCGCGGGTGTCGATGCGCGGCGCGCAGGCGGCCGCCAGCACCAGGACGCCGGCCACGGCCAGCCCGGCGCGGAACCGCCGGCGTGCCCTTTGCCCGACCTGAAGAATGCTTGTGCCCATGGCCTTCCCCGCCCATATTACCGGCCTGTTTCCGGCCGCGCCGATGATCCGGTTTCATGGCACCGGCGGCCCCCCGTTGTCAATCGTCACGCCCCACTGACAGGGGCGCGCGCCCCAGGAGGACCCGTGGGCCTGTTCAACCTGTTCCGTCGCGACACCGGCCGCCAGGACGCCGCCTACGGCCTGTACAACGCCATTGTCCGGCAGGCCCGCCGGCCCGGGTTCTACCTGGCCTGGGGCGTGCCCGACACGGTGGACGGCCGGTTCGACATGATCGCCATCCATGCCCACCTGGTGCTGCGCCGCCTGCGCCGCGACCACGCGGCCACCAAGGACCTGGCCCAGGCCCTGTTCGACCTGATGTTCGCCGACATGGACGTGAACCTGCGCGAGCTGGGGGTGGGCGACATGGGCATGGCCAAGCGCATCCGCAAGATGGCCGAAGGCTTCTTCGGCCGCATCGCCGCCTATGACCGGGGCCTGGACGAGGACCCGGCGGGCCTGCGGGATTCGCTCCACCGCAACCTGTTCAAGGCCGTGGAATCCACCGACGACCAGGCCGAACGGGTGGCCGACTACATGCGCGCGACCGACGCCCTGCTGGCCGCCCAGGCCCTGGACGACCTGACCGCCGGCCGGGTGGCCTTTCCCGATGCCCCACCGGCACCGGAATCGCCGTCATGAGCCCATCCACCTCGGGCTTCCGCGTGGCGGCGGGGGAAATCCCCAACCACGGCCTGCACCGCGACCTGACGGCCGATACGGCCCTGCGCCGCGACCTGGCCCGGCGCCTGGACCTGCGGGGCGTGGACGCCCTGTCGGCCCGGGTGGACCTGCGCCCGGCCCCCGGCAACCTGATCGCCGTCACCGGCACCCTGCGGGCCCAGGTGGTGCAGACCTGCGTGGTGACCCTGGAGCCGCTGCCGGCCTCGGTCGAGGTTTCTTTCGAGCGCTACTTTACGGAAGACCCGCAAGACCTTCCCGTTGAAGAGGAAATCCTGGCCGACGAGATGGATCCGCCCGACCCGGTGGTGGACGGGGTGATCGACCTGGCGGACCTGCTGGCCGAGGAGATTTCCCTGAACCTGGACCCATTTCCCCGCCGCCCCGGAACAAGCCTGGACGAAGCGGCCGGGGATTTGCTAGACAGGGCCCCGGCCGCGCCGGAGAATCCCTTCGCCGCGCTTTCCGCGTTAAAAGACAAACGGACCTGACGGGGCCAAGCCATGCTTGCCCCAAGGGTCGAAAGTGTTTAAGTAATCGCTCGCTTCCGCGCCCGGAAGTCCAGAGAAGGTTTTGTGAGATGGCTGTACCGAAGAGAAAGATCTCCAAGTCGCGCCGCAACATGCGCCGCGCCCATGATGCGCTGGGCACCTCGGCCCATGCCGAATGCGCCAACTGCGGAGAACTGAAGCGCCCCCATCACGTGTGCCCCTCGTGCGGCCACTATGATGGCCGCGAGGTGATGAACACCGAAGACGCCGCCTGATATTGTCCTAACGGGTGATAAGGGGGCACACCCTTTTGTCGGACATTCTGACGCTTTCGATCGACACCATGGGCGGTGATCGTGCGCCGCTGATGGTGATCGAGGGCCTGAACATGGCGCTCGAGAAGGACCGGGAGATCCGGTTCCTGCTGTTTGGTGACGAAGCCCAGCTTTCGCCGATCCTGGACCGCTTCCCGGCCGTCCGCGCGGCCAGCGAGGTGCGTCACACGGAAGACGTCATCACCAACGATGCCAAGCCGGCGCAGGCCCTGCGCAAGGGCCGGCAGTCGTCCATGCGCCTGGCCATCGACGCCGCCGGCGCGGGCGAGGCCCAGGGCATCGTGTCGGCCGGCAACACGGGCGCCCTGATGGCCATGGCGAAGTTCGTCATGCGCACCCTGCCGGGCATCGACCGGCCGGCCATCGCCACCTATTTCCCCACCCAGCGCGGCGAGACCGTGATGCTGGACCTGGGCGCCAACGTGGACTGCGACGCCACCAACCTGGTGCAGTTCGCCATCATGGGCGAGGTGTTCGCGCGCAACGTGCTGCGCCTGAAGAACCCGTCCATCGGCATCCTGAACATCGGCGAGGAAGACCTGAAGGGCCGCTCCGAGGTGAAGGAGGCGGCCCGCATCCTGCAGGAGGCCGACCTGCCCATCAAGTTCCAGGGCTTCGTGGAAGGCGACGACATCGGCGCCGGCACCGTGGACGTGGTGGTCACCGACGGCTTTTCCGGCAACATCGCCCTGAAGACGGCCGAAGGCACGGCCAAGCTGTTCACCCACTACCTGAAGAAGGCCCTGACCGGGTCGCTGCTGGCCAAGGTGGGCGCGCTGTTCGCCGGCCCGGCCCTCAGGGCCTTCCGCGACCGGCTGGACCCCCGGCGCTACAACGGCGCCATGTTCCTGGGCCTGAACGGCATCTGCGTGAAAAGCCACGGCGGCACCGACGGCCTGGGCTTCTGCAACGCCGTGGAAGTGGCCGTGGAACTGGTGCGCGACCGGGTGAACGAAGGCATCAAGCACGATTTCAGTCAGGTTTCGGCGGCCATCAACGCCGCGCGGATCGAGGCCGACGAGGCGGCCGAGGCGGCGGAGGCCCCACCGGCCCCGGCCGACCCGCCCACCGGCCCCGCGCCCGAAGGGGGGCAGACACCATGACCCAGCGCCGTTCCATCATCGCCGGCGTGGGCTCCTATCTGCCGGAACGGGTGGTCACCAACGACGACCTGGCGCAGACGGTGGAAACCTCCGACGAGTGGATCACCGGCCGCACGGGCATCCGCCAGCGGCGCTTCGCGGCCGAGGACGAGATGACGTCGGACCTGGCCTACCAGGCCGCGCTCCGGGCCCTGGAGCACGCCGGGGTGCCGGCGTCGGACGTGGACCTGATCGTCCTGGGCACGGCCACCCCGGACCACACCTTCCCGGCCACCGCCACCCGGGTGCAGAACATGCTGGGCATCCGCCACGGCGCCGCCTTCGATGTGCAGGCCGTGTGCTCGGGATTCGTCTACGCCATTTCGGTGGCCGACAACTTCATCCGCGCCGGCCAGGCCAAGACGGCCCTGGTGATCGGCGCCGAGACCTTCTCGCGCATCCTGGACTGGGAAGACCGCACCACCTGCGTGCTGTTCGGCGACGGCGCCGGGGCCGTGGTGCTGCGGGCCGAGGACCTGCCGGCCGGGGCCGACCCCACGGCGGCGCGGGGCATCCTGTCCACCCACCTGCGGTCCGACGGCGCCTACAAGGACCTGCTGTACGTGGACGGCGGCCCGTCCTCCACCCGCACCGTGGGCCACGTGCGCATGGAAGGGCGCGAGGTGTTCCGCCACGCGGTGACCAACCTGGCCGAGGTGGTGGGCGAAAGCCTGGCCGCCAACGGCCTGACCCAGGACGACATCGACTGGCTGGTACCCCACCAGGCCAACAAGCGCATCCTGGACGGCACGGCCCGCAAGCTGAAGCTGGCGCCCGAGAAGGTGGTGGTCACCGTGGACCGCCACGCCAACACCTCGGCCGCCTCCATCCCCCTGGCCCTGGACGAGGCGGTGCGCGACGGGCGCATCCAGCGCGGCCAACTGGTGCTGATGGAGGCCATGGGCGGCGGATTCACCTGGGGCGCGTGCCTGGCGCGCTGGTAACAACCGCACCCAGGGCGGCCCCTGGGGTAGGAAGGGCGCTTTCGGGCGTCTCAATATCCTCTACCATCCCTTTGATATTGACGGCTTTCTTCACGCGGTCTAAGGTCTTGCGTGAAGCAGGCGGAGGGCTTGGGGAAGATGACCGGACGGACGATCACACGGGCGCAGCTCAGTGAGGCGGTCTACCAGGAGGTGGGCCTGTCGCGGAATGAATCCGCTGAACTTCTGGAATCGGTCCTGGGGCAGATGACCGACGCCCTGGCCCGCGGCGAAAGCGTCAAGATCTCCTCGTTCGGCAGCTTTTCCATCCGCCAGAAAGGGCAGCGCATCGGCCGCAACCCGAAGACCGGCGAGGAGGTACCCATCCTGCCGCGCCGGGTGCTGGTGTTCCGCCCGTCGCAGGTTCTGAAGGGCCGCATCAACGACAAGCGGCATCCCAAGGCGGCCACCTGACGATGGCGGTACCACACGAAGACGCGCCGGCCCAACGGCGCGCGGGGCGCAAGTCCGCCGAGGCTTTCCGTACCATCACCGAGGTTTCCGCGGCCCTGGACCTGCCGCAGCACGTGCTGCGGTTCTGGGAAACCAAGTTTCCGCAGATCAAGCCCATGAAGCGGGGCGGCGGCCGGCGTTACTACCGGCCCGAGGACGTGGAACTGCTGCGCCGCATCCGCGGCCTGCTGTACGACGACGGCTACACCATCAAGGGCGTGCAGAAGCTGTTGCGGCAGAACGGCGGCAAGGCGCCCCTGCCCAGCGGCGATTCCGACGGCGACGAGGACGATCCCGAACCCCTGGACGGCCCCGCCGACGGCCAGGCCCTGGCGCCCGAACTGCCCATGGCGGGCCTGGGCATGAACGCCGGTCAGAAGGCCGAATTGCGGTCCATTCTGACCGACCTGGAAGCCATCCGCGCGAGCCTGACGAAAGCCCGCTGAACACCCGTGTTGGACGGTTGCACCGTCACCATGGGGCGCGTATAGTGCGCCCTCTTCGCCGGCCCCCGGGCCGGCGGATCCCGCCATCGGAGCGTAGCGCAGTCTGGTAGCGAAAGAGTGTA
>JAGREA010000287.1 GCA_020446745.1 Rhodobacterales bacterium
GGCGAAGGCCGGAGCGGCGATGCCGACCAGGATGGCGGCGGCGACGGCGGCGGTGGTCAGGTTGCGGAACATTGTTGGGTCTCCTTTCCCTCAAGAACGAGACCAGTATGTCCGCGCGGCCCCCGGGACGCCGTGGCGGGGCGCACCGGGGGCCTGTGTTGTTTGTCACCGGTTGTTTGTCCCCCGAGGAGGGGTTCTTGGCGGAATTCCGGGGGTCAGGCCGCCTTTCGGGCGGCGCACAGGCGGTCGGTGATGGGCGCCACGCCGATGCGCAGGTCCATCCGGCGGCGTTCGGCGTTTCGGGGGAGGGAGCGCCGCGTCAGCGCACGATCATCACCGAGTTGCGGGCCTCTTCCAGCACCTTGAAGGCCACGCTGCCCATGAAGAACCGCTTCAGGCCCGTGCGCGCCGTGTCGGACAGCACGATCAGGGAATAGTCCACCCCGGTCTCGCAGATCTCCTTCACCGGCTCGCCGATGCGCACCAGGGTCTCGTGCACCTCGATCCCCTGGGATTCCACCATGGTCGAGGCCCGGGCCACGGCGGCCACGGCATCGGGTTCGCCGTCGTCGTCGTGGGCCACCGACAGCAGGGTGACCGGGCAGTTGCAGCGGCTGGCCAGCTCGGCGTCGATGCGCACCGCGTCCTCGGCCTTGTCGGACCCGTCGGTACAGATCAGGTGGCCGTGGCCCACCTCCAGCTCGCGGGCCACCAGCACCGAACAGGGGGCATGCACGGCGATCTTTTCCGCCAGCGCCGGATCCCAGAACGACTTGACCCGGCGTTTGCGCCACCGTTCCGACGCGCCGATGATGATCAGGTCGTACTCGCCGATCTCCCACTGCTCCAGGATGCCGGTGGCGATGTCGGGGGCCACCTTCAGCTTCAGGGTCACCTGCTTGCCGGTGGGGCTGGAATACACTGTCTTGTTGTCGCCCAGGGGGTCGCCCTCCACCCCCTGGTGGAAGGATTCCTCCTGCCAGCTGTCGTCCATCACCCCCAGTTCCTGCAACAGCTTCAGGCCCTGGCGCAGGTACTTGATGCCCGGCAGCTCCAGGCCCCATTCCAGCATGTTTTCCCGCGCCACCCGCACCTGCAGGCCGCCCGACCGCAGGCCCTGGTCGATGGGCCGCACGTAGCACAGCACGATGTCCGCATCCACGCCGCCGCCCAGCTTGGCCGCGTAGCGCAGGCCGCGGTAGGATTCGTCGGAACCGTCGATGCCCACCAGGATGCGGAACCGGTTGGGGCGCGCGCCCGAACCGGGTGTGAACAGGTCCCGGGGCGCCTTTTCGGCGTTGATTACGTCAAAGCCCTTGCCGGACGACTCGGACATCGTCGGTCTCCTCCACGTCACGTTTCGTATTGGTTTTCAGACTCCGATAAGCGGCCAGTAGAGGGCCGCGAACAGAAGCATCATCACGGTCGACATTATAACCATTTTCCAGCCCACGGTCAGGAAGTCCGTGGTCTTCAGGTACCCCGACGCATAGACGATGGTGCAGGCCGGCGTGCCCACCACGGTCAGGTAGGCGAAGGCCGACGACACGGCGGTGATGAAGCCGACGACGATGGGGCTTTCGCCGGCCGCATCGGCCAGGTTCAGCACGATGGGCCCCAGCACGGCCACGGCGGCGCCGTTGGACATCATGTTGGTCACCCCCGTGGTCAGCACCGAAACGGCGCCCCACAGGCCCAGGCCGTCGCCGGCGCCGATGGGCGTCAGCAGGGCCAGGAAGCTTTCCGCCACCCAGGCCGCGGCGCCGGTGCTTTTCATCTGCACGCCCAGGGAGATGGCCGCCGCGTACAGCAGCACCACGCCCCAGTTGACGCCGGAATTCACGTCCTCCCACTTCACCAGGCCGGCCACCAGGAAGGCCGCCGCGCCCATGATGGCCACGGTGCCCATGCCGATGTCCCCCGACACGCCGATCCAGCCCGACAGGATCAGCACGAACAGGGCGATGGCCACCCAGTCGCCCCGCTTCATGGGGCCCTCCTTCTCGATCTGCTGGCGCAGGCGCACCACGGCCCGCGACAGGTCGCGGTATTCGGGCCGGAAGGTCATGAACAGGATGATGGTGACGAACGGGATCTGCACCAGGAACATGGGATAGGCGAACAGCATCCAGCGCGCGTAGTCGATGATGAACTTGTAGGTTTCCGGGTCCGACGGGTCGTAGAAGAATTCCTTCCAGTAGCCCACCATGATGGCGTTGCGGGCCCCGCCCGACGGCGTGCCGATGCCGGCGATGGAACAGCCGTAGGAAATGGAGAACAGCACCACGGCCGCCAGGTTGCGCACCTTCCGGGGGTCCTGGGACGTCAGCGTGATCAGGGTGATGCCCACGGGCAGCATCATGGCCGCCACCGTGTGCTCGCCGATGAACGAAGCCAGCAGCCCCGACACCACCGACACGCCGAAGCAGATGCGGAAGGTGCGGGTGCCGGTGATGCGCACGATCAGCCAGGCGATGCGCTTGTCCAGCTTCTGCTTCACCACCGCCACGGCCAGCATCAGCGAGCCCATGATGAACAGCACGGAATCGGTCATCAGGCTTTTCGCCACGTCGGTGGACTGCAGCCCCAGCAGCAGCACCTGCCCCACCACGATCAGCAGCGCCACCGTGGGCAGGGGCACCGGTTCGGTGACGAACAGGATGGTGGCCACCACCGACATGGTCAGCACCACCAGGCCTTCCTGGCTGAGCCCCGCCGGGACGGGAAGCTGCAGCATGGCGAAGCCCACCAGCATGGCCACGAAGAAGAACTTCTTGTCCCAGAAGTAGACCAGGTTGAGGGCCCGGCGCAGGGCCAGGGCGCGCTGCACCCCCCGCACCTTGCGCAGGCGCGCCAGGCGGGTGATCTCCAGAATGGATGGCGGCGGCTTGGTCATCGACCTCCCATGGCGGATCGTTCCCGGATCGAGGGCGGGCTACTATAATTATCCCATTCGCATTATTGGTGGAATAAAGTTTTGCCCTGCCTCCTCCGGGCCGCCGCCCTTGGGGCCGCGGCCGTTGGGGATTCCGGTGGGGGGTGCGGTCGGCGGATTTAAGGTCGGCGGGGATCAGGCCGCCGCCCGGCCGGCCGCCGCGTCGCGCAGTTCGCGGATGGTGGCCACGTAGTCGTTGCCCCGGAACACGGCGCTGCCGGCCACCAGCACGTCGGCCCCGGCATCGACCACCGACTTGATGGTCTTGGCGTTGACGCCGCCGTCCACCTGCAGGTCGATGGGCCGGTCGCCGATCATGGCGCGGATGCGGCGGATCTTCTCCAGCTGGCTATCGATGAAGCTCTGGCCGCCGAAGCCCGGGTTCACCGACATCACCAGGATCAGGTCCACCTTGTCGATCACGTACTCGACGATGGTTTCGGGCGTCGCCGGGTTCAGGGACAGGCCCGCCTTCTTGCCGATGGAACGGATGAACTGCAGGCTGCGGTCGATGTGGGGGTCGGCCTCGGCATGGACGGTGATGATGTCGGCCCCGGCGTCGGCATAGTCCTGCAGGAAGGGCTGGGCCGGGTTGATCATCAGGTGCACGTCGAACGGCTTCTTGGTCCACGACCGGATGCACTTGATGACCGGCGGGCCGAAGGTCAGGTTGGGCACGAAGTGGCCGTCCATGACGTCGATGTGCACATAGTCGCACCCCGCGGCGTCGATGGCTTGGACTTCCTCGCCCAGGCGGGCGAAATCCGCCGAAAGGATGCTGGGGGCGATCTTGATGGTCATGGGTCGGGTCCTTCCTTGGCGTTTCTCTGGCCTTGGCGTACCTCTGGCCTTGGTGATTTTCTGGGTGCGGGGCCGCGTTCGGCGCGGCGGATTCCTGCGTGGGAACCTTTCTCCTCGCAATATTTATAGTTTCTAATATACTCTACGGATTATCGGCCAAAAAGCAAAAGCTATCGTGCGGCCCAGGGCGCGAAAGACGACCGGACCGCGACAGGCGCGAATAACCAGAACCAAAAGCAAGGAACGTTCATGTCCAGGGCACATCCCATCATTTCCGTCACCGGTGCGTCCGGGTCCGGCCGCGGCACCGTGCGCGAGGCCTTCCGCAACGTGTTCCACCGCCAGGGCATCCGCGCCGTGTTCGTGGACGGCGAAAGCTTCCACCGGTATGACCGCGAGGAAATGGCCAAAGCCCGCCGGGCGGCCGAGACGGCGGCCGGCGGCTGCGCCACCTTCAGCCATTTCGGGCCGGAAGCCAACCTGTTCGAGGACCTGGAAACCCTGTTCCGCACCTATGGCGAAACGGGCACCGGGCGGCACCGGGCCTACCTGCACTCCGACGAGGACGCCCTGCCCCATGCCGCCCAGGGCCTGCGCCCGGGCCAGTTCACGCCCTGGGCCGACATCCGCCCGGGCACCGACGTGCTGGTCTACGAAGGCCTGCACGGGGCCGTGAAGACCGACACGGTGGACGTCAGCCGCCATGTGGACCTGCGCATCGGCGTGGCGCCCATCATCAACCTGGAATGGATCCAGAAGCTGCACAACGACACCACCCTGCGGGGCTATTCCGAGCAGGCGGTGATGGACGTGATCCTGCGGCGCATGCACGACTACGTGCACTACGTGATTCCCCAGTTCGAACGGTCCGACATCAACTTCCAGAAGGTGTCGGTGGTGGATACGTCCGACCCCATCGTGGCCCGCGACGTGCCTTCCGACGACGAATGCCTGGTGGTCATCCGGTTCCGCGACCCCGACGCCCACAGCATCGACTTCCCCTACCTGCTGCGGGAACTGCACGATTCCCGTATGACCCGGCGCAACACCATCGTCGTGCCCGGCGGCAAGCTGGGCCTGGCCATGGAACTGATCCTGGCGCCCATCACCGACCGCCTGTGCGCCGCCCGCAAGGCGGCCTGACCCCCGGAATTCCGCCAAAAACCTCTCCTCGGGTGACAAACAACACAGGCTCCCGGTGCGCCCCGCCACGGCGCCCCGGGGGCCGCGCGGACATACTGGTCTCGTTCTTGAGGGAAAGGAGACCCAACAATGTTCCGCAACCTGACCACCGCCGCCGTCGCCGCCGCCATCCTGGTCGGCATCGCCGCTCCGGCCTTCGCC
>JAGREA010000288.1 GCA_020446745.1 Rhodobacterales bacterium
GGTGGGCCACGTGTTCCGCCATGAATCGGGCGCAGACATCGGCCATGGTCGGGGCGGCCCGGTACTGGCGCAAATCCTCCGCCGGGTTGTCGCCCTTGCCAGCAGCGGTCAGCAGCTCTCGCGCTTCCTTCCGGGCCTCGTCCGGCGTCATCACGCCGACCCGCCCGAACGTGACCCGCCGGGCCCGTCCGCCGTGGCGGTACTGGACCATGTAGGACTTGCGCCCGGACACCATGACCCGGACCCCGAAGCCGGGCATGTCGCCATCCCAAAGGAAGTAGTCCTTCGCTTGAGGCCGCGCGGCTTCGATGCCGCGCTTGGTCAACCGGGCCATGTCCGTTCCTCTGCTTCTGATCCATATACGGAAGCAATATGGAAGCAGAATGCAGCGAAATACAAGGGGTCTGTGAGTATGCTGTTCGTGGTCAAATGCCACATAACACCATGAAAATTAGCTAAATATGCGACATATGAGCATTCCAGCGCCCACCATGAACAGCTATGTTGCCAAACTCATAACCTGAAGGTCGCAGGTTCAAATCCTGCCCCCGCAACCAATCAAGAAGCCCGCCTTTCCCCAGGGAAGGTGGGCTTCTTGATTCCTGGGGCGGCGGTCAGTCGTACAGGTGGCAGGCGACCGTGCCGTCGGTCAGGGATACCGGCCGCGGGGCCCGTTCGGCGCACACGGCCGTGGCGCGGCGGCAGCGGGGGTGGAAGGCGCAGCCGGACGGCGGGTCCACCGGGTTGGGGAAGGTCGCCCCCAGCTGGGTGTTCGGAATGCCCAGGGACGGGTCGGGCGTCAGCACCGATTCCAGCAGCGCCGCCGTGTAGGGGTGGCGGGGCCGGGCGAACAGCGTTTCCGTATCCGCTTCCTCGACGATCCGCCCCAGGTACATCACCGCCACCCGCGTGGCGATGTGCTCGACCACGGCCAGGTTGTGGCTGATGACGATGTAGGTCAGGTTCAGGTCCCGGCGCAGGTCCTGCAGCAGGTTCAGGATCTGCGACTGCACCGATACGTCCAGGGCCGACGTGGGCTCGTCGCAGATCACCAGGCCCGGCTTGTTGATCAGCGCCCGGGCGATGGCCACCCGCTGGCGCTGGCCGCCGGACAGCTGGTTGGGGTAGCTGTCGTGGAGCTGCGGGCGCAGCCCCACCAGGGCCATGATGTCCTCCACCTGCGACCGCCACGAAGCCGGGTTCGGCGCGCCCTGCACACGCAGGGGCAGGGCGATGATCTCGCCGATGGTCTTGCGCGGGTTCAGGGACGAATAGGGGTCCTGGAAGATGGGCTGGACGAACCGGGCCCGGTCCAGCCGGGCCAGGGCCGACAGGGGCTGGCCGTTCAGCCGCACGGTGCCGCCGGACGGCTCCTGGAGCCCCAGGAAGATCTTCGCCAGGGTGGTCTTGCCGCAGCCGGATTCCCCCACCAGGGCCAGCACCTCGCCCCGTGCCACGGTCAGGTCGACGCCATTGACCGCATGCAGCGGCCGCCTGCCGCGGAACGCCCCGGCCGAGATCATGAAGGTACAGGTGAGGTTCCGGGCCTCGAGAACGGTGTCGCTCATGGGGTGGCTCCCGCTCCGGGTTCGGACCCGGTGGAGTCCAGGTGGCAGCGGTAGGCCTGTCCGGGCGCCGGACCGTCGCGGAACGGCGGGTCGGTGGCGCAGACGTCCAGGACCCGGGGGCAGCGGGCGGCGAACCGGCAGCCCGTGACGGTGCCGATCAGCGACGGCACGATCCCCGGGATCGACCCCAGGGGCTGGCCGCGCCGGGTCTTGCCCGGAATGGGGATGCAGTCCAGCAGGCCCCGGGTATAGGGATGGGCCGGGTGGGTGAAGATGCTGGCGGCGCTGCCCTGTTCCACCATCTGGCCGGCATACATGACCGCCACCCGGTCGGCGATCCGCGCCACCACGCCCAGGTCGTGGGTGATCAGGATCAGCCCCATGTTGAATTCCCGCTGCAGCTCGGCCAGCAGCAGCAGGATCTGGGCCTGGATGGTCACGTCCAGGGCCGTGGTCGGCTCGTCGGCGATGATCAGGTCCGGCCCGCACATGAGCATCATGGCGATCATCACCCGCTGGCGCAGGCCGCCGGAAAGCTGGTGGGGGTACTGGCCCAGCCGGCTGGCGGCGGCCGAGATGCCCACCTTTTCCAGCAGCGAGATGGCGCGGTCCCGCGCGTCCTCGACCGAGACCCTGCGGTGGCGGCGCAGGGTTTCGATCATCTGGTTGCCAATGGTGTAGACCGGGTTCAGGCTGGTCATGGGCTCCTGGAAGATCATCCCCATGGTGTTGCCGCGGATGTCGCACATGCGGCTTTCCGGCAGGTTCAGGATGTCCTTGCCGTCCAGCACCAGGCGATCGGCCCGGCGCACGGCCCGCTTCGGCAGCAGGTCCATGATGGCCAGCGAGGCCAGGGACTTGCCGCAGCCGGATTCGCCGACGATGCACAGGGTCTCGCCGCGGTCCACATGGAACGAGATGCCCTGCACCGGATGCAGGGTGCCCACGGCCAGGGGGATGTCGACCGTCAGGTTCTCGACTTCCAGGATCCGCTCGCCCATGGCCCCCCCCCTAGTTCCGGTTCTCGGGCGCGGTGACGTCGCGGATGCCGTCGCCCAGCAGGTTGATGGACAGCACCAGCACGAACAGGGCGGCCCCCGGAATGGTGATCAGGTAGGGATCGAAGAACAGCATCTCCTTGCCTTCGGACACCATCAGCCCCCACGACGGCAGGGGCGGCTGCACGCCCAGGCCCAGGAACGACAGGGCCGCTTCCAGGATGATGGCGTGGGCCATTTCCAGGGTGGCGACGATGATCAGGTTGTTGACCACGTTGGGCATGATCTCGGTGAACACGATGCGGCCGATGGAGCAGCCCACGGCCTGGGCGGCGGCCACGTAGTCCATGTGGCGGATCTGCATGGTGGACGACCGCATGACCACGGCGAACCGGTCCCACAGCAGCAGCCCCAGGACCAGGATGACGATTTCCAGCGACCCGCCCACCAGCGCCACCACGGCCAGGGCGACCAGCACCACGGGCATGGACAGGCGCACGGTGATCAGGAAGGTGACGGCCATGTCCACCCGGCCGCCGAAGAACCCGGCCGCCACCCCCAGGCAGGTGCCGATCAGGCCCGAGATGACCGCCGTGCCGATGCCGATGATCAGCGAGATCCGCGCCCCGTACATCAGCCGCGCCAGGTAGTCGCGGCCCAGGTGGTCGGTGCCCAGCACGTGGTCCCAGCCGCCGCGGGCGTCCCACACCGGGGGGATCATCCGCGCGCCCAGGTCCTGCAGGTAGGGGTCGTGGGGGGTCAGGAAGGGGGCGAACAGGGCGACCAGCAGGATCAGGACCAGGGCGGTGGCGCCGATCATCACCCCCTGGTGGCCCAGGATGCGCCGGCGCAGGATCTGCCCCGGGGTCAGGGCGATGATGTCGTCGGCCTTGGCGGTCAGGTCGGTCATGGCGTCACCCGATCCTGATCCGCGGGTCCAGCCAGGCGTTCACCAGGTCGGACAGGAAGGTCAGGGTGATGTAGATCAGGGAAAACACCAGGATCAGCCCCTGCACCGTGGGCAGGTCGTTGCGCGAGATGGATTCCCAGGCCAGGAAGCCGGCCCCGTGCAGGGCGAACACGCTTTCCACGACGATGGACCCGCCCAGCATGAAGCCGAACTGCACGGCCGCCAGGCTGACCACCGGGATCACCGCGTTGCGCAGGGCATGCTTGGCCAGCACCACCGGCGGGCGCAGGCCCTTGGCGCGGGCGGTGCGGATGTAGTCGGAGGTCAGCACCTCCAGCATGCCGGCCCGGGTCAGGCGCATGATGGCGGGCGTGGCGTAATAGCCCAGCACCACCGTGGGCATGACGAAATGGGCCCAGGTTTCCGACCCCGAGGGCGGCAACAGGGGATAGGTGACGCTGAGCAGGACGATCAGCATCAGGGCGAACCAGAAGCTGGGCAGGGCCTGCCCCATGACCGAGATCAGCAGCGCCAGCCGGTCGATCAGGCTGTTGGGGCGCACCGCGGCGGCGATGCCCAGGGGCACGGCCAGGGCGATGGCGAACAGGATGGCCGACAGGCCCAGCGTCAGGGTCACGGGCAGGCGCTGGAACACCAGGTCGAACACCGAGGCATCGAAATAGTAGCTTTTGCCCAGGTCGCCGTGCAGCGCCCGGGCCACCCAGTCCAGGTACTGCACGACCAGCGGGCGGTCGAAGCCGTAGAACACGCGGATGGCCTGGATGTCCTCGGCCGTGGCGGATTCGCCACCCATGGCGATGGCCGGATCGCCGGACAGGTACAGCAGGCCGAAACTGATGATGGACACCGTAACGGCGACCACCAGCGCCAGGGCCAATCGCTTCAGGGAATATACAAGCATGTCATGCCACGCCGGGGGATACGGGCGTCGGAAGGCGGCCGGTGCCGTTCAGGCCGGCACCGGCCGCGAACACGGCCCCCCTACTTCCAGTGCATCAGGTAGAAGCGGGGAATCTCGTCGGAGGTCGGCTCGAATTCCAGATCCTTCGACATGGCATAGTTGGTGTTGTAGGACCACAGCGGCAGCCAGTACACCTGGTCGGCGATCCGCCGCAGGGCCTTCCGGTAGTTTTCCTTGCGCACCGCCAGGTCGGTGGAGGTGTCGGCGATTTCCAGCCACTTGGCCACGTCCGGGTCGTGGGCGTAATCGTCCTTGCCGCCCTTGAAGAACTTGCCGGTGATGGCCGAGGTGTCGTTGATGGAATAGGACCCCCAGGTCATGAACTGGAAGGGCACCTCGCCGGCCTGCACCTTGGCGCGCAGGGCGGTGTACTTCAGGTGCGAATACTGGGTCTTGATGCCCACGGCGGCCAAGTTGGCGATGATCGCCTCGGACAGCCGGCGGTCCCGGTAGGCATAGAAGGGGGTTTCGAAGCCGTCGGGGTACCCGGCCTCGGCCAGCAGCGCCTTGGCCTTGGCGGGATCGTAGTCGTAGCGCGTCACGTCGTCCGAGCAGCCCACCTGCGACGGGAAGCAGGCGGAATGGACCACGTCGGCCTCGCCCTTCACCAGGGCCTTGACGATGCCCTTGCGGTCGATGGCGTGGGCGATGGCCTGGCGCACCCGCAGGTCGTTCATGGGCCCCTTGCCGACCCGGCCCATGACGTCGAAGCTGATGTAGCCGATGCGCATGGTGGCCGAACCCTTGACGGTGACCCGGCCCATGGCGGCCAGCTTTTCGGCCTGGTCCGTGGGCACGCGCCACATCAGGTCGAGCCGGCCCGACAGCAGTTCGGCCAGCTGGGTGTTGACCTCGGAAATGGCGCGCACTTCGACCTTGCCGATCCGGGCCTTGCCCTTGGGGCCGTCGAAGTAGTTCTCGAAGCGCTCCATGGTGATGCGCTTGCCGGGCTCGACGGCGGTCACCTTGTAGGGGCCGGTGCCCACGGGCGCCACGCCCATGCCCTCGGTTCCCACCTTGGCGTAGTATTCGTTGGGGTAGATCAGTACCGGCCCGGCCAGGTATTCCAGGGCCGCCGGGAACGGCTCCTTCAGCAGGATGCGGACCTTGTAATCGCCCAGCTTCTCGGCGCCCTTCATCCAGTCCACGTTGCGGCGGGTGCGGATGCCGCTGTTGGGGTCGATGGCCCAGTTGATGGTGTAGACGACGTCATCGGCGTTGAAGGGCTCGCCGTTGTGGAAGGTCACGCCCTGGCGCAGCTCGAACTCCATGGTGGTGTCGTTGATCCACTTGTACGACGTGGCCAGGTTCGGCAGGTATTCGTTGGTCTGGGGGTCGCGGTACAGGAGGCTGTCCCAGATGGACCGGGACAGGACGATGCCCTGGCGCCCCGTGTTCACGTAGATGTCCAGGGTCGGCGGCTGGTCGGCGAAGGCGAACGACAGCGTGTCGTCGGCCTTTCCGGCCTGGGCGTCGGGACTGAATCCCAGACAGGCCGTCGCGACGATCAGCGCGGAGGCCCGCAGTTTACGGATCATGGTTCATATCCTCCCTAGTCCGGATATCGAGGCATTGCTCTTTTTCTGTCATGGCTTGGACCAAGCCGACGGCGCGGCGGCGCGGGCCGCGATCCTTTCATTTCCAGGCGCGGAACCCCGGGTGCCGGCCGGATGGCTCGATCATGATCCAGTCTAACCTAAAAAAGTGCATATATATAGGTTTTAGTTCTAATCACAGGATGCGGGGGTGGGCGAGGGGCCCGAACGGGGGGCGGAGCCCCGGGCCTCGCCAATGGGCGGACTCATCCCCGCCGCCACCCGCCAGGTAGACGAAAGGCAAGGATTTCCGGCCCATGAACAATCTTCTTGCGCCGCCCGATAAAATATGTAAAAGCTATATAACTAGCTTTTCAAATAACCTGGGCCAAGTCCTCGGGTAACAGAATGCGAGAATTTGGGAGGAAAACCGAATGACGACCCTCAGCTGGAAAAGACTTCGCCGGTCGATCACGGCCTTTGCCCTTGGCGGGCTGGCCCTGGTGGCCGCCGGTACGGCCATGGCCGAAGACTATCCGACCAAACCGGTGACCTTCGTCGTCGGGTTCCCGCCCGGCGGCTCCACCGACGTGGTGGCGCGCATCCTGGCCAAGCACATGACCGACACCCTGGGCCAGCCCGTGCTGGTGGAAAACCGCCCCGGGGCCGGCGGCTCGGTCGGCATCGGCCACGTGGCCAAGTCCGATCCCGACGCCTACACCCTGGGCGTCAGCGGCGTGGGCGCGTCCATCCTGATCAACGCCCTGGGCCGCAACACCGGCTACGATTTCGACAAGGAACTGGACGTCATCGGCGTCATGGGCACCCTGGGCCTGGTGATCGCCGGACGCACCGGCCTGGAGCAGAAGACCCTGCCCGAGCTGATCCAGTACGCCAAGGACAACCCGGGCAAGCTGACCTACGGCACCTCGGGCGTCGGCACGCCGGGGCACCTGGCCATGGCCTATCTGCTGTCGCTGGCCAAGGTGGACATGCTGCACATCCCCTACAAGGGCAACACGCCGCTGATGAACGACGTGCTGGGCGGCCATGTGGACGTGGCGGTGCTGACCACGCCGGGCGCCGCCGAGCAGGTGCGCGCCGGCGGGATCATCGCCTACGCCGTGTCCTCGCCCGAGCGCTCGCCCCTGATGCCCAACGTGCCGACGGTGATCGAGGGCGGCTTCGAAGGCTTCACGGCCACCCTGTGGAACCTGCTGGTGGCGCCGAAGGGCTCGCCGGAAGGGGCCAAGATGCGCCTGTCCGAGGCCCTGAACAAGGCCATGCAGGACGCCGACGTCCTGGCGTCCTATGCCAAGCAGGGCCTGGCGCCGACCATCACCACGCCCGCCCAGGCCCAGACGTTCTACGAGACGGAACGGGCCAAGTGGGACAAGGTCATTGCCGACGCCGGCATCAAGAAGAAATGATGACACCCGGGGGGCGGCGGCCGCCGCCCCCCGTGGTCTCCGGAGGTCTTTGGGGAGGTCCGGGTGAAGGTCATGTCTCTTCGGCTGGTGGTCGCCGTGATCCTGGCGCTGATCGGGGTGGTGGCCCTGGTCCTGGCGCTGGACTACGAAATGGGGTCGGCGCGCCGCATGGGGCCCGGCTACTTCCCGGTGGTGCTGTCCGCCATCCTGATCCTGCTGTCCCTCGGTGAAATCGTCGCGTCGCTGCTGCGGCCCGAGGCCCGGTCCATCGACTGGCGACCGATGATCATGATCCTGGGGGCCGTCACCGCCTTCGGCGTGACCCTGTACCTGTTCGGCATGATCCCGGCCTTCTTCGCGGTGATCGGCCTGGCCGCCCAGTCCGAGCGCCACTTCGGCTGGCTGCCGGCGCTGGTCCTGGCCGCCGTTACCTCGCTGGGCGCCTACCTTCTGTTCTCGCGCTTCCTGGGCATGACGATTCCGCTCGTCCAGTTCGGGCCCTGACCGCCATGCTGGAAAACGTCCTGCTCGGCTTCGCCACCGCCGTCTCGCCGGAAAACCTGTTCTACTGCTTCCTGGGCGTCTTCCTGGGCACCTTCATCGGCGTGCTGCCCGGGCTGGGGTCGCTGGCGGCGATCTCCATGCTGCTGCCCATATCCTTCTATCTGGAGCCCACCACGGCGCTGATCAGGCTGGCCGGCATCTTCTACGGCGGGGCATACGGCGGCTCCATCTCGTCCATCCTGCTGAACCTGCCGGGCACGCCGTCGGCCGCCATCACGGCGCTGGACGGCAACCCCATGGCCAAGCAGGGCCGCGCCGGCGTGGCCCTGTTCATCACCGCCATCGCCTCGTTCGTCGGCGGGATGATCGGCGTGGTGGCCCTGATGGGCTTCGGCCCCGCCATCGCCAGGCTGGGGCTGGGCTTCGGGCCGGGGGGCTATTTCGCGCTGGTGCTGCTGGGCCTGGTCGCCGCCGTCACGGTGGGCGGCGGGTCGGTGGTCAAGGGGCTGAGCATGACCGTGCTGGGCCTGCTGCTGGGCACCGTCGGCACCGACGTTACCTCGGGCGAGTTCCGCTACACCTTCGATTTCGTCGAGATGCGCGACGGCCTCAGCCTGGTGGCCCTGTGCATGGGCCTGTTCGGCATCGCCGAGGTGATCGGCTCGGTGCACCAGGCCGGGGCCCGCAAGATCACCGAGAAGGTGACCATGCGCGGCATGGTGCCGACCCGCGACGACGTGCGCCGGTCCTATGGCCCGGTGGCGCGGGGCGCCTCCATCGGCGGGTTCCTGGGGGCCCTGCCGGGCGCCGGAACGGTCATCGCCGCGTTCCTGGCCTATGCCACGGAACTGCGGGTGGCCAGGGACAAATCGCGGTTCGGCAAGGGCGCCGTCGAGGGCATCGCCGCGCCCGAGGCGGCCAACAACGCGGCCGCCCAGACCGCCTTCATCCCCACCCTGACCATCGGCATTCCCGGCAGTCCCACCATGTCGATCATGCTGGGGGCCCTGATGATCCACGGCATCTCGCCGGGGCCGCTGCTGGTCACCGACCATCCCGACGTGTTCTGGGGGCTGATCGCCAGTTTCTGGATCGGCAACGTGTTCCTGCTGGTCCTGAACATCCCGCTGATCGGCATCTGGGTGCGGGTGCTGCAGTTCCCCTACAAGTACATCTACCCGGTGGTGATCGCCCTGATCTGCATCGGCGTGTACAGCATGCGCACCAGCCTGTTCGACGTGGGCTTCGTGGTGGTGTTCGGCGCCCTGGGCTACCTGTTCCAGCGCACCGGCTATTCCGCCGCGCCGCTGATCCTGGGTTTCGTGCTGGGCCCCATGCTGGAAGAGAACCTGCGCCGGGCCATGCTGATGGCCCGGGGCGACCCCATCCGCCTGGTCGCCGATCCGCTGACCGGGTCGATCCTGTCGCTGTCGGCGCTGCTGCTGGTGTGGGCCGTGTTCGGTGCCGTGCGGCGGCTGGCGCACATGCGGCGCCTGGCGGAACGCCCATCCGAAAACCCGGCCGAAAACCCGGCCGAAAGCCCGTCCGGCGAGGCCTGATCCCCGGCGGGGGAGGGGGGTCAGCTCAGCAGCTTGATGTTCACGCGCACCATGTCGCCGCGGTAGATGCCGTTGGCGATCAGGGCGAAGGTGCCGTCCTCGGCCACCGCCACGCGGCGCACGAAGGCCACCGGATCGCCGAACGGCACGCCCAGCAGGTCGCTGATTTCGGGATCGGCCGAGCCGATGGTCAGCATCTGCCGGGCATCCACCACCTTCAGGTCCGGCACGTCGTTGATCAGCCGCATGGCCGTCTTGCGGGTGAAGTCGGCCTTGCTGATCTTGGCGCAGATGCGCTGGTCGATGTAGATGTCGGCCAGCAGGAACGCCGTGCCCTCGCGGCTGTGGCGCCGCCGCAGGTGCTTGTACTTGGCGGCCAGTTCGCCGATGCCCGGCGGCACGTCCGAGGGGACGACGCCGTTCTCGATGGACAGCACCTCGATCTTGGCGTCGGTGCGCGACAGGAGCAGGCCGTTCCAGTCCGTCTGCACGTCGCACCACAGGTCGCGGCGCAGGCGCTTGCGGACGAAGGTGCCCTTGGCGCGGAACCGTTCGATCAGCCCTTCCTGTTCCAGCAGGTTGAGGGCCTGGCGGATCGTCATGTTGGCGACGCCGCATTCCTTTGCCAGTTCCTCCACCGTCGGGATGCGGGATTCGACGGGCCATTCGCCGGTTTCGATGCGGCGTCGGAACAGGGCGGCAAGCTGCAGGTAGCGCGCCACGGCGCTGGTCCTCAGCGCCGTTGCCGTTTGCGAGTTCTTGCCCGCGTTTTCCATTCCGTCACTCCAACAACTGTCCTGGGGAATCAACCGGATCCGCCGTTTTAAAACATCAATTGAGCTAGCTTATTATATTTTGAATGGATCGGGAAACCCTACCATGATAAAAGGGGCCCAACCTAGCTTTATCGCCGATTCACAAGGCCGGTCGGCATGTCCAAGAGGTGCGTCGTGACAGGGTGTATGTCCCATCTGAGGGTGCTTGATCTGAGCCGCGTGTTCGCCGGTCCCTGGGCCGGTCAGATGCTGGCCGATTTCGGTGCGGAAGTCATCAAGATCGAGCACGTGCGGGGGGGCGACGACGTGCGGCGCATGGGCGTGCCGCACCTGGACGCCGACGGCAACGAGACCCGGCTGACCTCGTCGTTCCTGGCCATGAACCGCGGCAAGCGGTCCCTGGCGGTGGACCTGTCCAAGCCCGAGGGCCAGCGGATCGTGGCCGAGCTGGCGGCCGGGGCCGACGTGCTGATCGAGAACTTCAAGGCCGGCAACATGGCCAAGTTCAACCTGGACTACGCCACCCTGTCGAAGGCCAACCCCGGGCTTGTCTACTGCTCGATCACCGGGTTCGGACAGTCCGGCCCCTACGCCCACCTGCCGGGCTACGACCCCATCTTCCAGGCCATGACCGGCATCATGAGCATCACCGGCGTGCCCGACGGCGCGCCCGGCGCGGGACCCAACCTGGTGGGCTATTCCATTTCGGACATCACCGCCGGCTACTATGCGGTGATCGCCATCCAGGCGGCGCTGATGCACCGCGACGTGGCGGGGGGCACGGGCCAGCACCTGGACATCGCCCTGTTCGACGCCCAGCTCCACGCGGCCTCGCACATCGCCATGAACTACCTGTCCAACGGCCGCGTGCCCATCCGCAACGGCACCGCGTCGCAGGTGACCTGCCCGTGGCAGGTGTTCCAGGCGGCCGACAAGCCGATCATGATCGCCGTGGGCAACGACCCGCAGTTCAAGCGCCTGTGCGGGCTGCTGGGCTGTCCGGAGCTGGCCGAGGACCCGCGCTATGCCGCCAACATCGAGCGGGTGCGCCACAAGGAGACCCTGGTGCCCCTGCTGTCGGACCGGATCGCCACGTGGCAGGCCGCCGAGCTGAAGGACCGGCTGGAGGAGATGGGCATCGCGTCCGGCCCCATCAACAGCTTCGACGAGGTGCTGGCGGACGAGCAGGTGCGGGCCCACGGCCTGCGGCGGCGGATGACACACCCCGTGGCCGGGGACTTCGACATCATCGCCAACCCGATCCGCTTTTCCGCGACGCCCACGGTGTACGACCGGCCGCCGCCGGAACTGGGGGCCGACACCGACTGGGTGCTGGACCGCCTGCTGGGCAAGTCGGGGGACGAGATCGCCGCCCTGCGGGACCAGGGCGTGGTGGCCTGAACGGCCAATGAACGGCCAATGAACAGCCCGTGAGCGGCCCGGGTCAGGTGCCGGGGCGCATCATCTGGATCACGTCCTCGACGATCACGTAATCCATGTAGCCCAGCCGGCCCAGGGGGCGGATGCGCTTGATGTCCAGCATGCCGTCGACGATCACCGAGTCGGCGATGTGGATGCCCACGACCTCGCCGATGATGATTTCCGAGCGCGCCTTGGTGCCGTCCCGCGCCACCATGGGCACCACCTGGTTCAGCACGCATTCCAGGGCCACGGGCGCGGCGGCCACGCGGGGCACCGACACGTTGCGGCAGGGGGCCTTCTCCAGCCCCGTCAGCTCGAATTCGTCGACTTCGGGCCCCACCGTCGCCGCCGACTGGTTCATGGCGTCCTTCAGGTCCGCCCCCGCCATGTTGGCCACGAACTCGCCGGTGGCCTCCACGTTGGTCTGGCTGTCCTTGCGGCCGGCGGACGAGAACATGACGAAGGGCGGGAAGCCCGACACGGCGTTGAAGTAGCTGTAGGGCGCCAGGTTGGCCACGCCGTCGGGCGACAGGGTGGAAATCCAGCCGATGGGCCGCGGCATGACCAGGGAAAGCCAGGGATTGTGGGCCAGTCCGTGGGGTTCCGTTCGGGGGTCGTAGAACACGGGAAAATCCTTATTCGGCCGCGGCGCGGGTGGCCGGCGGCAGGGCGGTGCGCGAGGCCGGCGCGCTGTTCAGTTCCGGGGGAATCCGCGCCGGCAGGGGAATGTCGTGGGCGTTCAGGGTCATGGCGACCATGGAGTAGTAGCCGACCACGGCGGTCAGTTCCACCACGCCCAGCACGTCCCACCGGTTGCGCACCGGGTCGAACACGGCGTCGCTCACGCGGCCGGTTTCCAACAGTTCGCGGCTGAACTCATAGACCTCCCGCTCCTCCTCGGCGGTGAAGTCGGGCAGGTCGCACACCCGGATGGCCTCGATCACGCCGGCATCCAGGCCGGCCTGGCGGGCCTCGCCGGCGTGGATGGTCCATTCCAGCTCGCTGTTCCAGTGCCGTGCCACCACCAGGATGGCCAGCTCGTTCAGCCGGGTCGGCAGGCTGGTCTCGTAGCGCACCACCTGGCCCAGGGCCTGCCAGCGGTCGGCCAGGGTGGGGTTGTGCAGGGCCGCCCGCAGGGGGCCGATCAGGGTGCCGCGCGGACCGTTCAGGATCTTGTCGAGCACCTCGCGCTGTTCGGCGTTCACGTTGTCGGCGCTCAGCAGGGGGATCCGGGCCTCGCTCATGGTTTGCTCTCCGTGTCCAGCCCAAGTGTCGACAGGACGTCCCGCGTGTGTTCGCCCAGCAGCGGGGGCGGCCTGTCGAAGGTGAGTTCCGCCCGCTCGAACCGCATGGGGCTGACCACCGTCGGCACCGTGCCGGCCAGGGGGTGGGGCAGGTGGCGCAGCATCTGGCGGTGTTTGATCTGGGGCTCGTCGAACACCATGGGCACGGTGTTGATGGGCCCGCAGGGTACCTTTTCGGCGCCGAAGATGGCGATCCAGTCGGCCAGGTCCTTGCGGGCCAGGCGGTCGCAGATCAGGGGATGCAGGGTGTCCAGGTTGTTCACGCGCTCGCGGTTGGTGGCATAGCGCGTGTCGTCCGCCAGTTCCGGCACGCCGATGGCGCGGGAAAACCGCTGGAACTGTTCGTCGTTGCCCACGGCCAGCACGATGTGGCCGTCGCGCACCGGGAACACGTCCTGGGGCTGGATGTTGGGGTGCTTGTTGCCGCGCCGGATGGGCGTGGCGCCGGACACCAGGTGGTTCATGGCCTGGTTGGCCAGCATGGCCGCCGCCACGTCCAGCATGGAGATGTCGATCATCTCGCCCTGGCCGCTGCGGGTCCGCTCGGCCAGGGCCGCCAGCACGGCGATGGCGGCGTACATGCCGGTCATGATGTCGACGATGGGAATCCCCACCTTCTGCGGTCCGGCGCCGGGCTGGCCGTCGGGCACGCCGGTGATGCTCATCAGCCCGCCCATGGCCTGGATCATGAAGTCATAGGCCACGTCCTTGGCCCGGGGGCCGTCCTGGCCGAACCCGGTGACCGAGCAGTAGATGAGCTCGGGGTTCACCTGCTTCAGGTCCTCGGGCCCCAGGCCATAGCGGTCCAGGGTGCCGACCTTGAAATTCTCCAGCAGGATGTCCGATTGGGCGGCCAGGGCCTTGACCGTGGCCTGCCCCTCGGGCGTCGAGATGTCCACCTCCACCGACTTCTTGCCCCGGTTGACCGACAGGTAGTAGCCGGATTCCCCGGTGGCCCTGCCGTCCGTGTCCTTCAGATAGGGCGGGCCCCAGCGGCGGGTGTCGTCGCCCACGCCCGTGCGCTCCACCTTGATGACGTCGGCGCCCAGGTCGGCCAGGATCTGCCCGGCCCAGGGCCCCGCCATGATGCGGGACAGGTCGAGGACGCGAATGTGGTTCAGGGGTCCGGTCATCGTTGGGCCTCGTAGGTGAACGCGGGGGAACCGTCGGCGGGGCCCGGCGGGCCGGCGCCGTCGTCGACGATGGCCGTGGCGGCGACCGAGGGCCGCTCGGCCACTCCGGCGTGCCAACGGGCCAGGTTGGGCAGGGCGGCCCGCCAGCCGCAGTCCGCATACCTGAAATCAAGCTGGCCGATGGCGCAGACCACCGCAATGTGGCCCAGGCCGAAGGGGGTGTCGGCCAGTTCGGCGCTTTCCGCCTCCAACTGGTCCAGGGACGCGCGGACCTTGGTTTCGAAGGCGCCCAGGATCACCGGGTCGGCGTGGTCGCCGCGGGCCCGCTCGATGCGCCACAGCAGCAGGATGTCGGTCAGCCCGTCGCCCAGGGCCTGCCAGCGCAGGTGCCGGAACCGGGTTTCCGGGTCCGTCGGCAGCAGGTCGTCGCGCCCGGCCAGGCCGATCAGGTATTCGCAGATGACGCGGGAATCGAACAGCTTGCGGCCGTCGTCGGTGATCAGCACGGGGATCTTGCCCAGGGGGTTGTCGCGCAGGATGTCCGGGTTCGGCGGCGCGGCAAACACGGCCACCGAGCGCATGCGCTCCACCGCGTCCGTCAGGCCGCATTCCGCCAGCACGATGTTGACCTTGCGCACGAAGGGCGATCGCGGCGACCAGTGCAGCTTCATGGCATCCCTCCGGCGCCGGCGGCGCAATGGGTGTCGAGAAACGCCAGCAGGATATCCCTAAAGGCCCGTGGCTGCTCGAAGCAGGGGACGTGGCCGGCCCCCGGGATGATCCGCATGTCCGCCCCGGCGATGGCGGGTTTCAGCTTGTTGGCCATGCTGTCCGGCATGGCGCCGTCCTCGGCGCCGGCCACCAGCAGGGTCGGGCAGGCGATGCGGGGCAGTTCATGGGTGTAGTTGTAGTCCATCAGCGCCGTGGCGCAGGCCCGGAATCCCTCGAACGGCGTGGCGGCCAGCATCTCCGCCAGGCGCCCGCGGGGCTCGGGCCCGGTGGCGCCTGTCAGCCAGCGGTCCACCGTGGCGGCGGCCAGGGCTTCCATGCCCGAGGCGCGGGCCAGGGCGATCCGCTCCTCCCAGCCGGCCGCACCGCCGGGCGCCGTCTGGGACTGGCCGTCCGACAGCACCAGGGCCTGGAACCGGTCGGCATCCCGCCCGTGGGCGGCGAACCCCGTGGGCACGCCCATGGACAGGCCCACGAAGACCGCCCGGTCCACGGCCGCCGCGTCCATCACGGCCAGCAGGTCGGCGCCCAGGTCCTGGAAGGTGATGGGCCCCGGCGGCACGCCGGACCGGCCGTGGCCGGCCTGGTCATAGCGCAGAATGCCGAAACGCCCGGCCAGGGCGGCAGCCTGGGCGTCCCACAGGGTCAGATCGGTAAGGATGGAGTTGCTGAACACGACCCACGTCGCGTCCGCCCGGTCGGGCTCCAGCACCTCGCAGTGGAGGTCGTATCCCCGGCGCGGAACGCGCAGGATGTTCTGGTCAAGAGCGCTTGCCGTCATGGTCGCCGCCTGGCATTCCTGGTCCCGATGGTGTCCCATCCCCGTCGCGATTCCATGGGTACGATACGCATCCCGCCGTCGTTGACCGGTTAAAAATATAGTTATATAGTTTTTTCACAGCTTCGCAATTGGGAATTTTCGCAAGGGGGACCGATGCTGGTGCTGCAGACACCAGCGGCGTTCGCCGACCATGTCGGGCGCCGTTTGGGCCCCACCGACTGGCGGATCGTTACGCAGTCGGAGATCTCGGCGTTCGCCTATCTGACCGGTGACGACCACTGGATTCATGTGGACCGGGAACGGGCCGCGCGCGAAAGCGCGGGCGGGCGGACCATCGTCCACGGCCTTTACGTCCTGTCGCTGATTCCCGCCTGGCAGCGTACGCTTTTCCGCATCGAACGGCGTGGCGCGGGTCTGAGCTATGGCTATGACCGCGTGCGCTTCACCGCCCCCATCCCCGTGGACACGCCGATCCGCCTGACCCAGTCGGTGGCCGACGTGCGACCCCACCGCCAGGGCACGCGAATCGCCCTGACCTCCACCATCGACGTGGAAGCGCCGGGGCGCACCGCCGTGGTGGCCGAGGGTATCCTGCTGATCGGCGACGCCATGGCGGCAAATTCCATTGACAAGAATTAAAAGCTAGTTTTATAGCTTAAACACAGGACAGGGGAGACGGCATGGAACCGGAAACGGAAGACTGGGTGGAAAACGTCCGCATGCTGGCGGAAAGCGCCCGCGCCGTCGTTCCCGCGGATGGCACCCTGGGCCGGGTCCGCGCGGCACGGTTCATCGAACCCGGGTTCTCGCCGGACGTCTGGGCCACCATCGTCGAGATGGGCTGGCTGGGCATCCGCCTGCGCGAGGATTTCGGCGGCCTGGACCTGGGCGTCCGGGAAGCGGTGGCCCTGTCGGAAATCCTGGGCGGGGGGCTGGTCCCCGAACCGGTGCTGCCGGCCATCCTCGCCCTGGGCCTGTTGACGGAGGCCGGGCAGGGCGCCGCCATCGATTCCGCCCTGGGTGGCGAAACCCTGGTCATGCCCGCCTGGCAGGCCACGCCCGACGGGCTGGATCCGGCGGACGGGGTGACCGTTTCCGGCGGCCGCCTGCGGGGCGCCAAGATCGCCGTGGCGGGCGGCGCCGGGGCCGACCTGTTCGCCGTCACGACGGCCCAGGGGCTGGCGCTGGTGCCGCGCGATGCCGCCGGCCTGACGGTCACGGCCCAGTCCCTGCACGACGGCACCTTCCAGGCGCGCCTGGATTTCGACGATGTGGCGGTTGATCTTCAGCCCTGCGCGGCCATGGCGGACCTGCTGTCCGAGGCCCTGCTGCTGCACGCCGGTTTCCTGCTGGGGATGTCGGAACGGGCCTTCGCCGTGACCCTGGAATACCTGCGCGTGCGCAAGCAGTTCGGCGTCGCCATCGGCA
>JAGREA010000289.1 GCA_020446745.1 Rhodobacterales bacterium
AGCTGGTTCGAGAACGCCGCCCTGATGGGCGACATCAAGGGCGCCGGCGGCCTGCTGGTCAACCAGTACGACTACAACTGGCCGCCGTTCGGCAACGGCAAGGGCCTCGGCAAGGGCAGCTACGAGGAGGGCATCGCCAAGATCAAGCACCTGCTCCCCGCCCGCCTGGACGAGGCCTGGGAGGTGATCGAGAAGAACACCGTCCACCCCGAGAACGCCGGCGGCTTCGCGGCCCTGGTCGAGGTCGAGGAGATGGACGGCAAGAAGCACAAGTACCTGCTGGACAGCGGCTGGTCCTACAAGTGGATGGACGAAAGCTTCAAGCGCGAAGGCATCGACAAGATGCTGGCCAACGGCGAGATCGAGGCGCTGATCATCTCGCACGAGCACTTCGACCACTACTGGGGCCTGCCCGTGACCCTGAAGTACGCGCCGGACATCCCCATCTTCATCCCCGAGGGCTTCTATCCCGAGGGCCTGCAGTACATCAAGGATTCCGGCCACACCGGCACCGTGACCACGGTGAAGAACGGGCTGCACAGGTACCTGCCCGGCATGGCCAGCTATGTGTTCCCCGTGCCCATCATCTGCCGCGTGTACGGCGAGCAGTCGCTGTACTTCAACGTGGCCGGCAAGGGCCTAGTCAGCGTCACCGGCTGCTGCCACCAGGGCATCATCCGGTTCGCCGAAACCGCCATCAAGGAAATCAAGTACGAGAACGACAATTTCCACGGCATCTACGGCGGCCTGCACATCTCGCCCTTCGATGACTGGGATCCCAAGTACGACGACCTGGTGATCTCGCTGCGCAACTACGGCTTCGAGAAGATCGGCTGCAACCACTGCACCGGTGTTCTGTGCGCCAAGAAGTTCATCGCCGCGGGCTACCCGGTGGTCAAGGGAACGGCCAAGCACCGCTCCAAGGACACCGCCTATCTGGGCAATGGCGACGTGATCCAGTTCGGATAATCCGTCGCCTTCGGGCGGGCCGCGTTTTCGATCCCACGCGGCCCGCCCCTTTTTTTCATTGATCCATTTTTCCATGTACGAAAGGGGGCCTGACCGGCTCCGCACGACGGGGGCCGCACCGGCCCCGAACGGGGGGCGCCATGACACTGGATTACACCAACCTTCTTCCCCCATCGGCCCTGGCCGACCCCACGGGGGCCGCCGCCGGCCTGCCGGGCGCGGCCCTGCTGCGCATCAACTTCGTGCCCGGCCTGCGCCAGCGCCTGAACTGGCGCGGCATGCGCGAATGCGCCTCGGCCGACGACAGCCTGACCGCCCGGGTGGCCGGCCAGGCGGGGGTCTACGGCTTGTCCTGCCTGGACAGCCGCACCGAGGACGACGGGACCGGCCACGCCGAGCTGGCCCTGATGTACTTCCCGGCGCCCGAGGACGAACCCCTGGACGGCTTCCCGGTGGAGGCCTGCTTCGCCGTGCTGGCCGACGGCTACCTGGACCGGGTGCGCGACTTCCCGGCCCATCCCGACCTGTGCGGCCTGTTCCGCATCGCCCGGGTGGACTGCCTGCTGTCGCCCACCGGCGGCGTGGCCCTGACCCTGGCGGCGCCGGACCGGGCCCTGATCGCGGCCCGCGACGGAGTGATGGTGGACACCGCCGAAGGCCCGCGCCAGGCCGTGGCCCCCGGCGACCTGGACAAGGACCTGCCGGCCTTCGACCTGGCCATGCCCTTCTTCACCGCCCTGGCGGCCTCGCTGGGCCAGGCCCTGGGCACGCCGCCGGCGCGCCTGGCCCGCCACGCGGCGCCGGGCCTGAAATGGGTGTACGGGGCCGAGGACTTCACGGCCGAGCCCTGCGACGCGGTCCGCGACATCCGCCTGGACCTGGGCTGGGGCCCCGAACCGCCCATGCCCGCCGCCCACGACGACACCGACACCGTCGTCACCTGGTCCGCCCCGGACGAGGCACCGGCCGAATACGCCGGGGCCCCCTGGTGGCGCACCGACGAAATCGACGCCCGCTACAGCCTGGACAAGACCGCCCTGGGCATCACCGACCTGCCCAAGCTGATCGTCCTGACCGGCTTCCTGGGCTCGGGCAAGACCAGCTTCCTGGGCAACTTCGTGGAATACCAGGCGGCCCGCAACGGCTTCGTCGCCATCGTGCAGAACGAGATCGGCGAAAAGGGCCTGGACGGCAGCCTGCTGGGCCAGCACTACGCCGTGGCCGAGGTGGACGAGGGCTGCGTGTGCTGCACCCTGGCCGGCAGCCTGAAGATGGCCCTGGGCGACATCCTGAAGGACTACCAGCCGGACTTC
The DNA here is from genome assembly GCA_020446745.1 of Rhodobacterales bacterium. Classification (GTDB taxonomy): domain Bacteria; phylum Pseudomonadota; class Alphaproteobacteria; order Rhodospirillales; family JACKKN01; genus JAGREA01. The sequence continues at coordinate 2,283 of JAGREA010000289.1, forward strand.
GTGGTGCTGGAAACCACCGGCCTGGCCAACCCGGCCAACCTGCTGGCCGAGATCAGCGAGCTGGAGGAGCGCCTGACCTTCGCCTCCATCACCACCGTGGTGGACGCCCCGCGCGGGCTGGAAACCCTGGACCGCTACGGCGTGGCCCGCGACCAGGCGCGCCTGGCCGACGTGATCCTGGTGAACAAGGTGACCGGCCAGTCCGAGGCCCACCTGCAGGCCCTGGAGGCGGCCCTGCGCGACCTGAACCCGGTGGCGCCCATCCACCGGTCCAGCTATGGCGACATCTCGCCGGCCCGCCTGTACGGGGTGAACATGGCCGAACAGCGGCCCCGGTCCGCCGCCGCCGGCCCCACCCATGGTCACGGGCATGATCACGGGCATGAACATGGGCACGCGCACGACCACGCCCACCACCAGCCCCACGCCCACATCCACGGGGCCCGGGGCCACACCCACGGCGAGGACGGCCTGTCCAGCCTGCTGTGGGAACCGCCGGGGCCGGTGAACGGCAAGGTGCTGCGCCGCGCCCTGTCGGCCCTGCCGCCGGGGGTGCTGCGGGTCAAGGGCCTGGTGGACCTGAAGGAGGCCGAGGAACCCCACCTGTGCCAGTACGTGCCCGGCAGCTTCACCCTGTCCCCCGTGACCTCGCCCGAAGGCGCCGCCGGCGAACGCTTCCTGGTGCTGATCGGCGAGAACATCGACAACGCCGCGCGGGTGTTCATCCGCAAGGTGGAGAACGGTTAGAGCCTTTTCCGACCATACGGGGTCACTCTGATGGCCCGCAACGAGGTCATCCGTCAGGCGCCGTTCGCCGCGCGTAGCGGGGCTACGCGCAAGACCGGCAACGCAGCGGAGACCCGTTGCGCGCCACCCCTTCGGGGCAGCGCCCCTTGGCCCGGGGCCGCGTCGCGCGACTTGCCCGTAGCGCCGCTACGCGCCGCGCCGTGCTCCTAACCCCGGGCCAAGGGGCGCTGTCAGAGTGACCTCGTATGGTCGGAAAAGGCTCTAGCAGGCTGCCGAAAAACACTTCACGTGGGGCGACAATGCTTCGAGACGCGCCTTTGGCGCTCCTCAGCATGAGGCCTAACCTGTTGAAAAACCTCAC
>JAGREA010000290.1 GCA_020446745.1 Rhodobacterales bacterium
AGGGGCGGGGGTGGGGGTCACCGGCAGTCGCTTTCGCCCAGCAGCTTGACCTTGGAGAAGCCCTCGTCGGGCACCGGCAGGGTGCCGCCCGGGGCGATGGAATAGGTCTTGCGTCGGCTCACCTTGCCCGACGACGACCGCTCGATGATCACCGCCCGGCATTCGCGGCAGGTGTTGCTGGCGCCGATGCCGGCGTCGCCCGGCAGGCGCATGAGCTGGATGCACCGCTGGCCGTCGTTCACGTTGGGCAGGTTTTCCGCCGTCTCGCCGGGCAGGTGGCACGAGGTGTCCTCGCCGATGCGGGTGTGCCCGGGGCCGCGGAACGACAGCACCTGGTGGGTCTTGGCCGGCAGGGTGAAGCGCCGATGGGTGGGAGCCGAGGACCCGGGGCGCGACCGCTTCACCGTCACCATCCGGCATTCGTTGCAGGCGTTGACCAGGAAGGTCTGGCCCCGGTCCTGCATCAGGCGGGCGCAGGTTTCCGCCGCCGCCGGCGCGGGGGCCAGGAGCACCAGGGCGGCCAGGGCGAGGGTCAGGCGGAGCATCATCCGCCCAGCATGGCAGGGTCCGGTTAAGGACCGTTGAATCACACCCGCATGCGCAGGCCCTTGGGGTCGTATGGCGCGGCCAGGGCGGCCGTGACGGGAACGGAATCGCAGGCCACCTCCACCGTGAAGCCCTGGGCCGCCGCCACCTGGGCCGCCGTGGCGCCGCGCAGGGACACGTAGCCCAGGGCCACGGCCCGGCCCACCGTGTGGCCATGGGCGGCCGACGTCACCTGGCCGACGATCCGGCCGTCCTGCAGGATCGGCTCGTCGCCGTACAGCACGGCGGCGGGGTCGTCGGCGGTGAACGCCATCAGGCGCCGGGCGGGGCCGGCGTCGCGCTGGCGTTCCAGGGCCTCGCGGCCCAGGAAGGGGATGTCCGTCTTCAGCTTGGTGGCGAAGGCCAGGCCCGCCTCCAGGGGCGTGTCGTCGGGGGTCACGTCGTGGCCCCAGGCCCGGTAGGCCTTCTCCACCCTGAGCGACGTCAGGGCCAGGGCCCCGGCGTCGCGCAGGCCCGGGGCGGCGGCGTGCAGGGTGTCGTACAGCAGGGTGGCGCTTTCCACGGGCACGTACAGCTCCCACCCCAGCTCGCCCACGTAGGAAAGGCGTGCGGCCCGCACCACCACGGGGCCCACGTCCAGGGTTTGGGACGTGAACGGGGGGAAGGCTTCCAGCGACAGGTCCGCCTGGGTCAGGCCGGCCAGCAGGTCCCGCGACCGGGGGCCCATGAGGCTGAGCACCGCCGTGCCGCCGGTCACGTCCGTGGCCACCGCCCGCAGGTCGCCGGCGTGGCGGCGCAGCCAGGCCAGGTCGCGCACCGGCTGGGCCGTGCCGGTGACCATCAGGTAGGCGTCCTCGGCCAGGCGGTGCACGGTCAGGTCGCTTTCGTAGCCGCCCCGGTCGTTCAGCATGGGCGTGTAGACCAGGCGCCCCGGGGCCACGGCCACGTCGGCGGCGCACAGGTGCTGCAGAAGACGTTCGGAATCAGGCCCCTGGACCAGGATCTTGCCGAAGGTGGACTGGTCGAACAGGGCCACATCGTCGCGCGCCGCCCGGTGGTCGGCGGCCTCGGCGTCGAACCAGGCCGGGCGGCCGAAACGTAACGAAACATCTGTTTCGTTTTGTGGATCATCGAACCATTCGGCGCGTTCCCAGCCGAACCGGGGGCCGAACCGGGCCCCCTTGGCGGCCAGGCGGTCGTGCAGCGGCGTGCGCTTCAGGCCCCGGGCCGTGGCCGGCTTGCGGCCCGGATAGGACACGGCGTAATGCAGGCCCAGTTCCTCGGGCACCCGTTCACGCAACACCTGACGATTGGCCGCGTAGGGGCCGAAGCGGCGGATGTCCACCGACCACAGGTCGCTGGGCGCCTGGCCGGTCGTGATCCACCGGGCCAGGGCGCGGCCGGCCCCGCCGCCCGACGCGATGCCCACGGAATTCATGCCGCAGCCGACGAAGAAGCCGCCCAGGCCCGGCGCCTCGCCCAGCAGGAAGTTGCCGTCGGGCGTGAAGCTTTCCGGCCCGTTCAGCAGCAGGCGGGCCTCGGCCGTCTCCAGGGCCGGGATGCGGTGCAGGGCGTTCAGCATCATGGGCTCGAAGTGGTCCCAGTCCTCGTTCAGCAGGTCGAAGGCGAAGTCCCGGGGCAGGTCGGCCACGGCCACGGCCCGGGCCTGGGGCTCGAAGCAGCCCACCAGCAGGCCGCCCACCTCGTCGCGGATGTACAGGTGCCCGTCGTGGTCCGACAGGGTGGGCCCGTGGGGCGTGATGCCGTCGATGGGCTTGGTCAGCAGGTAGAAGTGCTCGCAGGCGTACAGAGGGATGTCCACCCCGGCCAGGCGCCCCACGTGGCGGCCCCACAGGCCGGCGCAGTTGACGGCCACGTCGGTGCGGATGGTGCCCCGGTCCGTCTCCACGCCGCGCACCCGGCCGCCCTCGATGACGAACCCGGTGACCGTTGTGTGCTCGAACACCCGGGCACCCCGGGCCTTGGCGCCCTTGACCAGGGCCTGGCACAGGTCCGACGGGTTGACCCGCCCGTCGTCCGGCGAATGGACGGCACCCACCAGATCGTCGGCGTTCATCATCGGCCACAGGGCCTTGGCCTCGGCCGGCGTGAGCACGTTGACGGGAATGCCGAACAGGCGGGCCAGGCTGGCCTGGCGCTTGATGTGGGTGAAGCGGTCGGCGTTGGTGGCGATGGACAGGCTGCCGGTGCGCATCCAGCCCGTGGACTGGCCCGTCTCTTCCTCCAGTTCGGCGTACAGTTTGGCGCTGTAGCGGATCAGCTCCGTCAGGTTGCGGCTGGAGCGCAACTGGCGCACCTGGGCCGCCGAATGCCAGGTGGTGCCCGACGTGAGCTGCTGGCGTTCCAGCAGCACCACGTCCCGGCACCCTTCCTTGGCCAAGTGGTAGAGGGTGGAACAGCCCAGGATGCCGCCGCCGATGACCACGGCGCCGGCGTGGGCGGGCAGGGCGGGAAGAGCGGAAGCTTCGGTGGAAGACGGAGGCATGGCAGCGGCTTTCGACCGGGGTTGGGAGACGCGCCAGTCTACGTTGGAGAAAACAATTGTTCTAGAGATAGAATGATATGGTACAAACGTATTATCTTCGCCCAGACCCCACAGGCCCGCCATGACCCTTGACGACCTGATCGTGCGCATCTCCGACATCTACGAGGGCCTGAGCCCCCAGTTGCAGCGGGCCGCCCGCTATGCCCTGGACAACCCGTCGGACATCGGCCTGGCCTCGCTGCGCCAGGTGGCCCGGCGCGCGGCGGTGACTCCCAACACCCTGATGCGTCTGGCCCGGGCCGTGGGGTTCGACGGCTATTCGGCCTTCCGCGAGCCGTTCCAGGAGGCCCTGCGCGGCCGCGGCGAGGCCTATACCGACCGCGCCCGGTGGCTGCAGACCCTGGCCGAGCGCGACGGCAGCCCCCTGTTCGGCCAGATGGCGGCGGCCTGCATCGCCAACACGGAGCAGGCCTTCGCCGGCAACGACCCGGCCCAGGTGCAGGGCGCCGCCCGGGTGCTGGCCGAGGCCCGGCGCGTCTACGTGCTGGGCATGCGCGGCGCCTTCGGCCTGGCGCACTATGTGTTCTACGTGGGCCGCATGGCCCTGCCCAACCTGGTGCTGGCCCAGGGGCAGATCGGCCTGCACATGGACGAGATGGCCGCCGTGGGGCCGGAAGACGCCGTGCTGGCCCTGGCCTTCAGCCCCTATGTGCGGGAAACGGTGCAGGCCGTGCACTACGCCACCGGGCGCGGGGCGGCGGTGGTGTCGGTGACCGACAGCCGCGTGTCGCCCATCGCCACGGGGGCGCGCCACGTGCTGCTGGCGCCCACGGCCAGCCCCCAGTTCTTCCCCTCCATGTGCGCCGCCACGGCGGTGCTGGAGGCCCTGCTGGCGGAAATCGTCGCCCGGGGCGACGGCCGCACCCTGACCCGCATCGGCGACCACGACCGGTTCCAGGACATCATGGGCGTCTACTGGGGCAACGAGCGCCAGGCCCGTCCGGGCCCCGGACGGGGCGGCCCGCGCCCCTGATCCCGGGACCAAAATGGGACGTTTGTTTCTTTTTCCCATGACAATGGTTCATTGGCGCGATGGCCCTTTGCACCCCGCGCGGAAACTCGGGTAAAGTTTCGGACCCGCCCGGCGCCAACGGCCCGTTGAGGCCGAACCCCGGGCGGACTGGCTTTAAACAGGGAGGTCATGAAAATGATCAAGACATGGGCGAAAACCGCCTTGGGCGTGGCCGTGGCCGCGGCCGTGGGCTTCGGCATGGTTTCCACCGCCGAGGCCAAGAACGAACGGTTCATGGAAATGATGAGCCGCGGCAAGCTGGTGGTGGGCGTGAAGGCCGACTACAAGCCGTGGGGCTTCCGCGACCCGTCGGGCAAGATCGTCGGCATGGAAGTGGACATGGCCCAGGACGTGGCCGATGCCCTGGGCGTGTCGCTCGAGCTGGTGCCCGTGCAGTCGTCCAACCGCATGCAGTTCCTGCAGCAGGGCAAGATCGACCTGATGATCGCCACCATGTCGGACCGTTCCGACCGCCGCAAGCTGGTGGGCATCGTGGATCCCAACTACTACACGTCGGGCACCAACATCATGGCCCGCAAGGGCGCCGTGAAATCCTGGGAAGACCTGCGCGGCAAGCCCGTGTGCGGCAAGCAGGGCGCCTTCTACAACAAGATCACCGCGCAGCGCTACGGCGTGAAGATCGTCGCCTTCGTGGGCAACGCCGAGGCCAAGCAGGCGCTGCGCGACGGCAAGTGCATCGCCTGGGTGTACGACGATTCCTCCATCGGTTCCGACCTGGCGTCGGGCGACTGGGACAACTTCGAGATGCCCCTGGCGTCCGAGGACGACAACCCCTGGGGCCTGGCCGTGCCGCTGGAAGAGCTGGACGGCATCTGGGGCCACTTCATGTCGGGCATGACCTACTGGTGGCATTCCAGCGGCCGGCTGATCGAACTGGAAAAGAAGTGGGGCATCAAGCCCACGGCCTACCTGCAGCACCAGGCCGACAAGTTCAAGTTCGAGCACGGTCACCTCAAGTAGGGTCCCCCGGGACCGTGACCGCCGGAACGTGACCCTTCGACGCGGTTTCGCCGCCCCGGCCCCGCCCCCTGGCGGGGGCGGGGTTCGGCCGTCCGCGCCGGGGGTGTCCGTAGGGGAGGCCGACCGTGTTTGACCTGATCAGCGGGTTCTTCCGCGACCTCTATGAGACGACGGGGTGGAACTTCGTCATCTTCTACGAACAGTACGAGTGGGACCGGTTCGTCGATGCGATCTGGGTCTCGCTGTACCTGATCGTCGCCGCCCTGTTCTTTTCCGTGGTGGTGGGCATCATCGGCGCCTGGGCCCAGGGTTCGCCCATCCGCGCCTTGCGCCTGCTCATGGCCGGCTACATCCAGTTCTTCCGCAACACGCCGCCCTACGTGCAGCTGCTGTTCTTCTTCTTCGTGCTGGGCAACCTGACGCCAAAGGTGGACATGGGCGGCTATTACGAGCCCATGATCTCCAGCTTCGGCTGGGCGGTCATCTCGCTCAGCTTTTTCGCCGGCGCCTTCAACGTGGAAATCTTCCGCGCCGGCATCGAGGCGGTGCCCCATTCCACCCGCGAGGCGGCCGAGGCCCTGGGCTATACGCGCCTGCAGGCCTACATCCACGTGATCCTGCCGCTGGCCTTCCGGGTCAGCCTGCCGGCGCTGAACAACAACCTGGTCAACCTGGTGAAGACCAGCACCCAGGCCTTCGCCATCGCCGTGCCGGAAATGCTCTACACCCTGGCCCAGGTGTGGTCCGACAATTCCAACGTGCCCGAGATGATGATCATCCTGTTCATCTTCTACGTGGGCCTGGTGGCCATCCTGGTGTTCGGCATGCACAAGTGGGAAAAGAACATGCGCATTCCGGGGTACGGGTGAGGACGGCGCCATGAAACGGCTTCTTCGATCCCGCCCCATTCCGGGCCTGGACGGTGGCACCGCCGCCACCACCACCGACCTGCCGGTGCTGCTGCCCCTGGACCGGCGGGTGCGCGAAACCTGGCGCTGGCCCACCCTGGACGGCGTGCCGCGCTTCATGATGCCCGGCTGGCTGGTGCTGATGGCGGCCCTGGCCTTCATCGGCAGCACCGGCGTGGCCCTGGCCCAGGTGAGCAACGAGCGGCTGACCCTGTGGCAGGCCTTCACCACCTGGCTGCCGTTCATCATGCAGGGCTTCGTGCTGAACCTGGCCATCAGCTTCCTGGCCATGCTGTTCGGCACCGTCATGGGCGCCTTCCTGGGCCTGGCCCAGGTGTCGCTGCTGGCCCCCGTGCGGTCCGGCGCCTGGTTCGTCACCCAGTTCTTCCGCAATTCGCCGTGGCTGGTGCTGCTGTTCTGCGTGATGTTCCTGCTGCCGTTCCGCATCGAGATCGGCGGCACGTCCGTGGACTTCCCGGGCTGGATCAAGGCCACCTTCGCGCTGTCGCTGCCGATCATGGCCAACATCGCCGAAATCGTCCGCGGCGCCATCAAGTCGATCCCCACGGGGCAGTGGGAATCGGCCGAAAGCCTGGCGTTCAGCCGCCGCCAGACCATGTGGATGATCATCCTGCCCCAGTGCGTGAAGCGCATGATTCCGCCGTGGATGAACTGGTACGCCATCCTGACCATGGCCACGCCGCTGTGTTCCATCCTGGAAGTACAGGAGATGATGAAGTCCACCCGCGAGGCCCTGAACGCCCTGGGCGACAAGCCGGAATTCGTGGCCCCGTTCTACACCTTCGTGCTGCTGGTGTTCTTCGCCTACTGCTATCCCATCGCGCGCTGGACCATCCGGCTCGAGCGCAAGTACAGCGTCAAGATCTGACGCCGGTCACAAGGAGTGCCGATCATGGCCACCGCCACCGGATGGACCCCCGACCAGCCCATGGTCTCGATCCGCGACGTGCACAAGTCCTTCGGCGAGCTGGAGGTGCTGAAGGGCGTGACCCTGGACGTCATGAAGGGCGAGGTGGTCTGCATCATCGGTCCGTCCGGGTCGGGCAAGTCGACGCTGATCCGCTGCATCAACGCGCTGAACGACATCCAGAAGGGCTCGATCCTGGTGGAGGGGCAGGAGGTCAACGACCCCAAGCTGAACAAGCTGGAACTGCGCAAGAAGGTCGGCATGGTGTTCCAGCAGTACAACCTGTTCCCCCACAAGACGGCGCTGCAGAACGTGATGATGGCGCCGGTGCACGTGCTGGGCCAGGACAAGGCCGAGGTGGAGGCCCGGGCCCGCACCCTGATCCGGAAGGTGCGCCTGGAAGGCAAGGAGGACAGCTATCCCGGCGAACTGTCCGGTGGACAGCAGCAGCGGGTGGCCATCGCCCGGTCCCTGGCCATGAACCCCGACGTGATGCTGTTCGACGAAGTGACGGCGGCGCTGGACCCGGAAACGGTGAAGGAGGTTCTGGTCACCATCCGCGAACTGGCCGAGGAGGGCATGACCTGCATCCTGGTGACCCACGAAATGGGATTCGCCCGCGAGGTGGCCAACCACATCTATTTCACCGACCGGGGCATCATCGTCGAGCACGGGCCGCCGGAAACCTTCTTCACCGAAGCCAGCGACCCGCGCACCAAGGAATTCCTGAGTCAGATTCTCTAGGCCGCGCGGCGCCCAGGCCCCGTGCCGTATCACCAAGCCCCGGCCCCGTGCCGATTCACCAAGCATAGTGGAGGGCAGATCCCATGCTGAAGACCATCCTGGTTGCCGTCGACGGCTCCGACCATTCCTTGCGGGCCGTGGACATGGCCGCCAACATAGCCGCCTGTTCCGGGGCGCGCCTGGTGCTGCTGTACGTGGTCAAGAGCCAGGAGCTTCCGGCCTCGCTGCGGCGATTCGCCGAGGCCGAGCACATCGCCGGGCCGGATACCGAGGTCCTGCACCGGGCCGCCGAATTCGTGCTGGCCGATGCCGGCGACCGGGCCCGGGCCCAGGGGATCGACGACCCCCAGCGCGAGGTGGTGGAAGGCCCGCCGGCCCGCACCATCGCCCGCCGGGCCGACGAACTGGGCTGCGACATGGTGGTGGTGGGCAGCCGCGGCCTGGGCGACATCGGCGGCGCCCTGCTGGGCGGCGTGTCGCGCCGGGTGGCCAACCTGGCCCACTGCGCGGTGCTGACCGTCAAGTGATCCCGGGAAGGGATCCCGCGCGGGGTGGGCCCGTCAAGGGCCCATGCCGGCACAGGATCAATGACTTCATCTTATATTAGGTTTTTGTGATTAATCATTTATGCCACCGGCCGCCGGTGGCATACTGGTGGTGCTGAACGGTCCCCGGGGAAGAGCGGGCCGCGGTGGAAACGTGCCGAAAAGCAAAAGCAATGGAACGGACACGGAGCCCATCATGTTTGATATCGAACGCCTGAAGGCCAACGCCGCGGGCGCCACGGATCTGCTGAAGATCCTTTCCAACCCCATCCGCCTGAAAACCCTGTGCAGCCTGGCCGAGGGTGAAATGAACGTGGGCGAGCTGGTGCAGCGCACGGGGGCCAAGCAGTCCTGCCTGTCCCAGCACCTGTCGCGCCTGCGCGACGGCGGCGTGGTGACCACGCGCCGCGACGGCCACCTGGTGTTCTATTCCCTGTCGGATCCGGCCATGGGCCAACTGGTGGGGGTGCTGCGCGAGATCTATTGCCCCCTGGAAGTGACCACCAAGGGCCTGCCCCGCGCCGCCTGACCTCCACCTTTCCCCTCGCCCTAAGGGAGAGGGAGGGCACGGCATGCCTTTTCAGTCCACTCCCACCCCGAACTCCGCCCCGGCGTCCAGCAGCCAGTCCCACAGGCTCTGGGCGAAGCTGCGGGGGATGTACAGGTCATAGGCCCCGCCGCCCACGGCGGCCAGCATCACCGACACCGCCGCCAGGCTGGACTGGGCGCAGGCCCCGGCCGGGAAGGCCCTGGGGTGCAGGTCCAATGCCCAGCCCTTGGCCAGCAGGTCGCGGGTGTGCTCCCCCGCCAGGTGGACGACCACCCGGGCCTGGGTCTGGTCCGTGGGCCGCGCCCCGGCGGCGGCCAGGCGGGCCGCCAGGTCGGCCGGCGCCGTGCCGTCGCGGGCTTCCACCCACCACTGGTCGGCCGAGACCCACAGCAGGCGCGTGGATTTGCCGGGAATGTCGATGGCGGTCAGGGGATCGGGCAGGGCATGGCCCAGGGCATCCGCCACCGCCGCCCGGGCGGCGGCGGGCACGGCGACCTGCACCAGGGCGTCGGCCGGGCGCTCGGACAGGCGGACGCCGCAATCGGGCCCGACGCCGGGGCGGGAGACGGTGGCCAAGGCGCTGGCACGAGCGCTGGCGCGGGCGAGATCAGGCATGGAGGCGCTCCCCTTCCGGGTCCACGAACACGGGCGACGTCACCGTCACCGGCACCCGCACGCGGGTGGTGGGCGACACGGCGTGCAGGGTTTCCCCCAGGCGCGCCCGGCCGTCCTTCACCAGGGCCAGGGCGATGGGGTGGCCCACCGACGGGCTGAAGGTGCCGGCCGTCACGTGGCCCTCGATGGGCACCGGGTCGCGGCCGGTGACCACGCCGGGCTTGACGATCTGGCAGGTCTCGGGAATGGGCGTGCGCTTGTCCACGGGCACCAGGCCCACCAGCTGCTTGCGGCCCCCTTCCGTCAGGCCCGGGCGGTCCTTCAGCACGTGGCCGATGAACGGCTTCTTGGTGCTGACCATGCGGCCCATGCCCAGGTCGTCGGCCGTGGTGCGGCCGTCGATTTCCGTGCCGATCACCATGTGGCCCTTCTCGATGCGCAGGGTCGACATGGCCTCGGTGCCGTAGGGGCGGATGTCCAGGTCCGCGCCGTGCTCCAGCAGGGCGTCCCACAGGGCCGGGGCGAAGTCCGACGGCACGTGGATCTCGTAGGCCAGCTCGCCGGAATAGCTGATGCGGAACAGCCGCGCCGGGATGCCCGCCACGGCCCCCTCGCGGTAGGCCAGGAAGGGGAAGGCGTCGTTGGACACGTCGATGTCGGCGACGCGGGCCAGCAGGTCGCGGGCCCGGGGCCCAGCCAGGGCCACGCCGGCCCACTGGTCGCTCACCGACGCCACGGAGACGTCCAGGTCCGGCCAGTGTACTTGCAGGTACAATTCCAGGTTCCGCATCACCGTCACCGCGTTGGCCGTGGTGGTGGTCATGTAATAGTGGGTATCCCCGATGCGGGTGGTGGTGCCGTCGTCCAGCACGATGCCGTCTTCGCGCAGCATCAGGCCGTAGCGGCACTTGCCCACGGGCAGGGCCTTGAAGCCGTTGACGTAGAACCGGTTCAGCAGGTCCGCCGCGTCGGGGCCCTGGATGTCGATCTTGCCCAGGGTGGACACATCGACCATGCCGCCGATGCGTCGCACGTGGCTGGCCTCCCGCGCCACGGCCTCGGCCATGGTCTCGCCTTCCAGCGGATAGTAGCGCGCCCGCAGCCACAGGCCGGCGGTCTGGAACACGGCGCCCAGGGCGTCGTGGCGCGCGTGCAGGGGGGTGCGGCGGATGGGGGCGAAGTGGTGGCCCGCCTCGCGCCCGGCGAAGGTGCCCATGGTGACCGGCGTGAAGGGCGGGCGGAAGGTGGTGGTGCCCACGGCGGGAATGGTCTGGCCGCGCAGCCCGGCCATGATGGCCAGGCCGTTCACGTTGCTGGTCTTGCCCTGGTCCGTGCCCATGCCGAGCGTGGTGTAGCGCTTCAGGTGCTCGACGGACTCATAGCCCTCGCGGTGGGCCAGGGCCACGTCCTCGGCCGTCACGTCGTCCTGGATGTCGACGAACCGCTTGCCCTTGCCCGACGGCGGCTTGGGCACCTGCCACAGGGCCTGGATGGGGGCGGCGGGATGGTCGTCGGCGGGCGGGGCCAGGGTGTCGTCGCCGCCGGCCCGGGAACCCGCGGCCAGGGCCCCGGCCAGGGTCAGGTCGCCGGCCGCCGCGCCCACGCTCTCGTGGGCCTGCTTTGGGTCCGTGGGCACGAAGGCGGTCAGGCTTTCGTCATAGGTGGCCTTGCCCCGGGCCTGGCTGTGCAGGTGAAGGGTCGGCGCCCAGCCGCCGGAGACGGCGATCAGGTCGCAATCCACCGTCTCCGTCGCTCCGCCGCCGGACAGGGCCGTGATCTCGGCCCCGGTCACCGCGTGGCCGCCCAGGGCTCGGGCCACGGCCATGCCGTGGCGCGGCGACAGGCCGGCGTCGCGGGCCATCTGGGCCAGGGCGCCGCCGCCTTCGGGGCGGGTGTCCAGCAGGGCGGCGATCTCGATGCCGCCGGCTTGCAGGTCGAGCGCGCTGCGGTAGCCGTCGTCGTTGTTGGTCACCACCACGGCCCGGGTGCCCGGCCGCGCCGCCCAGCGGTTCACGTAGGCCCGGGCGGCCGAGGCCAGCATCACCCCGGGCCGGTCGTTGTCGGCGAACACCAGGGGCCGCTCGATGGCCCCCGTGGCCAGGACCACGCGCCCGGCGCGGATCTTCCAGTGGCGCTGGCGCGGCAGCCCGGCGGGGGCGTGGGGCAGGTGGTCGGTGACCCGCTCGACGGCGGCCAGCAGGTTGTGGTCGTGGTAGCCGAACACGGTGGTGCGGGGCAGCAGGGTGACGTCGGGCAGGGCCTCCAGCTCGGCCACCGTGTCGGCCACCCAGTCCAGGGCCGGGCGACCGTCGATGGACCGGTTGGCGGCCAGCAGGTCGCCGCCCAGGCGCATGTCCTGTTCGGCCAGGATCACCCGTTGGCCCAGGCGCCCGGCGGCCAGGGCGGCGGCCAGGCCGGCCGGTCCGGCGCCCACCACCAGCAGGTCGGCATGGGCGAAGCGGTCGTCGTACACGTCCGGGTCCGGGCCTTCCGGGCATGTGCCCATGCCGGCCATGGCGCGGATGATCTTTTCGTAGGTGGGCCACAGCACTTGCGGGCTGATGAAGGTCTTGTAGTAGAAGCCGGCCGGGAACAGGCGGCCGGCCAGGCCGGTCAGGGCGCTGGCGTCCCACTTCAGGCTGGGCCAGCGGTTCTGGCTGTCGGCGGTCAGGCCGGCGAACAGTTCCGTCAGGGTGGCCCGGGTGTTGGGCTCGGCCCTGTCCCCCGCACCCAGGCGGACCAGGCCGCAGGGGTCCTCCACCCCGGCGCCGATCAGGCCCCGGGGCCGGTGGTACTTGAAGCTGCGGCCCACCAGGCGCACCCCGTTGGCCACCAGGGCCGAGGCCAGGGTGTCGCCGGCGAAGCCCTGGAAGGCCTTGCCGTCGAAGGTGAAGTCCAGGGGCGTGGCGCGGTCGATCAGCCCGCCCTCGGCGTTGCGGAAGGATTGCGTGGTCATGACGGCACCTCCCCGGGCTTGAAGCTGCCGGTGATGTCGTGGGTCACGGTGTCGCGCTCCACCACCAGCCAGCGGCGGCAGCCGGCCGAGTGGTGCCACAGTTCCCGGTGCGGGCCCATGGGGTTGTCGCGCACGAACACGAAATCGGCCCAGGCGGCCTGCGGGGCGTCCTCGGCCGGGCGGACCACGGTGCCGTCGCCGCCGTAGGTGAAGTCGGTCTGCGGCCGGGGGCCGCACCAGGGGCAGGGGATCAGCAGCATGTCAGTGCGCGCCGGGGATGGGGCCGGCGCCCTTTTCGTCGATGGCGTGGCCGCTGGCGAAGCGGTCCAGCGAGAAGGCTTCGTTCAGCCGGTGGGGGTGGCCCTTGGCCAGGGTCTGGGCGAACACCCAGCCCGAGCCCGGCGTGGCCTTGAATCCGCCGTAGCACCAGCCGCCGTTGATGAACAGGCCGTCCACGGGGGTGGTGCCGATGATCGGGCTGCCGTCCATGGTCATGTCCATGATGCCGCCCCAGAAGCGCATCAGCCGCACCCGGCCGTAGCGCGGGAACAGGGTGACGATGGACCGCACCACGTGCTCCAGGGCCGGCGCGTTGCCGCGCTGGCCGTAGGAATTGTAGAAGTCCAGGTCGCCGCCCATGACCAGCTCGCCCTTGTCGGACTGGCTGATGTAGCCGTGGGCCGCGCCGGACGTGACCACCGTGTCCAGCACCGGCTTCAGGGGCTCGCTGACCATGGCCTGCAACACGTGGCTTTCGATGGGCAGGCGCAGGCCGGCCATGGCCGCCAGGTGGCCCGTGTGCCCGGCCACCACCAGGCCCACCTTGGGGGCCTTGATGACGCCCCGGGTGGTCTCCACCCCGGTGATGCGGCCGCCGACGCGGATCAGGCCCGTCACCTCGCAGTTCTGGATGATGTCCACGCCCCGGGCGTCGGCGGCCCGGGCATAGCCCCAGGCCACGGCGTCGTGGCGCGCCGTGCCGCCCCGGGGCTGCAGCAGGCCGCCGCGGACGGGGAAGCGGGCGGAAGGCGAGCAGTCCAGGTCCGGCACCATGGCCGCCACCTGGTCGCGGTCCAGCAGCTCGGCGTCGATGCCGTTCAGGCGCATGGCGTTGCCGCGCCGGCCGAAGGCGTTGTATTGGGCGTCGCTGTGGGCCAGGTTCAGCACGCCCCGCTGGCTGAACATGACGTTGTAGTTCAGGTCCTCCGACAGGCCCTCCCACAGCTTCATGGATTTTTCGTAGAAGTGGGCGTTGGCCTCCAGCAGGTAGTTGGAGCGCACGATGGTGGTGTTGCGCCCCGTGTTGCCGCCCCCCAGGTAGCCCTTTTCCAGCACCGCCACGTTGGTGATGCCGTGGTCCTTGGCCAGGTAGTAGGCCGTGGCCAGGCCGTGGCCGCCGCCGCCGACGATGATCACGTCATAGCTGGCCCGGGGCTCGGGGCTGCGCCAGGCCGGGGGCCAGTCCCGGTGGCCCGTCAGCGCGTTGCGGGCCAGGCTGAGGAAGGAATAGCGCATGGATCGGCGGCCTTCGTCCGGTGGGATAGGGGACCTTACGGCGCCTCGGTTGGCCTGACGAGACAATAAATTGCCGTGATGGAAACCATTCGAATGGTATTATGGTTTCCGTGGAAGATCCGCCGCCCCCGCCCACCTTCGACCTGCCGGACCTGGCCCTGTTCCTGGCCGTGGCCGAGCACGGCGGCATGACCGCCGCGGCGCGGGACCGGGGCCTGACCCAGCCCGCCGTGTCGCAGGCCATCCGGCGCCTGGAAACCCGCCTGGGCGGCGACCTGCTGGACCGCCGCTGCCGTCCCTTCGCCCTGACCCCGGCCGGGTCGGAACTGGCGCGCCGGGCCCGGGCCCTGCTGCGCGACGCCGACCGGGCGCAGACGGAGGTCCGCGCCCTGGCCGCCGCCGCCCTGCCCCGGGTGCGCCTGGGGCTGATCGATTCCTTCGCCGCCACGGCCGGGCCGGGCCTGGTGGCGGCGCTCCGCCCCCACGCCAGCGATCTGATCGTGTGGTCGGGCATCTCGCCCACCATGGCCGAGGACCTGATGCGCCGGCGCCTGGACGTGATGGTCACGTCGGAACGCCCCTCGGCCCTGAAGGACCTGCGCTGGCGGGCCCTCATGACCGAGCCCTTCATCCTACTGCTGCCCAAGGCCCTGGCCCAGGTGACGCCCCAACCCCGGCTGGAGGACCTGGCGGCCCACCACCCCTTCGTGCGCTACAGCGAGCGGTCGCGGTTCGGCGCCCGCATCGAGCGCGACCTGCGGGCCCGGGGCCTGGACATTCCCCGGGCCTTCGAATTCGACGGCACCGAGGCCGTGTTCGCCATGGTGGCCGGGGGCCTGGGCTGGGCCGTCACCACGCCCTTGTGCCTGATCCACGGGCGGGTGGTGCTGAACCGGGTGCGGGCCCTGCCGCTGCCGGGGACCGGGCCGGCGCCCACCCGCACCCTCTATGCCGTGGGCCGGGACGAGGCCGACGGCGCCGCCCTGGTCGACCGGGTGGCCCGCCACGCCCGCGACGTGCTGGCGCGCCTCACCGCCACCCAGCTGGGCGCCATCGCCCCCTGGGTGCGGCATCAGGTGACCATCGCCGGGGACTGAAGATGCGCTAATCTTCTAGCGATTCGGATTCAACGCACGGAGACCAACATGCGCGCCATCACCTATGCCCGTTTCGGCCCCGCCGCCGAGGTTCTGGTGGAAGAGGACCTGGAAACCCCGACCCCGGCCGGAGGGGAGGTGCTGGTGCGGCTGCGGGCCTCGGGCGTCAATCCGTCCGACGTCAAGGGCCGCGCCGGCAAGCGCGCCGGGGTTCCCGAGATGCCCTATCCGAAGATCGTGCCGCACAGCGACGGCGCCGGCATCATCGAGGCCGTGGGCGACGGCGTGCCGGCGGCACGGGTGGGCGAGCGCGTGTGGATCTGGAACGGCCAGTGGCGGCGCGCCTTCGGCACGGCGGCGGAATACATCGCCGTGCCGACGGACCAGGCCGTGCCGCTGCCGGAAAGCGTGTCCTTCGCGGTGGGGGCGACCCTGGGCATCCCGGGCTTCACCGCCTGCCACGCGGTGCTGGGCGGCGGCGACGTGGCGGGCCGGACCGTGCTGGTCAGCGGCGGCGCCGGCACGGTGGGCTA
>JAGREA010000030.1 GCA_020446745.1 Rhodobacterales bacterium
CCCCGGTCGCCCCGGCCCTGCCGCCCGCCCCCCGCCCCCCGCCCGACGGCGGAGGACCGCCCCGGAAGGCCCCCGGAAGGGCGGCGAGACGGCCGCCGGCCGCCCGCGGCCGACCCCTGGCCGCCCCTGGCCCGGCCCGCAAATGCACCTTGATCGACGGCAACCCCCAAGATACGCTCCGACCCAATACGGGCCGAAAACCGGTTCTTCGGGTGGAACTTCCGACGGAGTTTTTGAATCGCCTGGTTGATCTCTGTCGAGGAATGTCATGAAGATCCTCGTCCTGGACGAAAGCGAAACGCGGGCGGAAATCCTGCTGTCGGGCCTGCGTGACGCGGGCTATCACGACCTCCACCACCTGGCCGACACCACCCATCTGGTGGAAAACATCGCCCGCATCGCCGCCGACGCCATCCTGATCGATTTCGAGAGCCCCAGCCGCGACAGCCTGGAGCAGCTGTTCCGCGTGACCCGGGAAATCCGCCGGCCCATCGCCCTGTTCGTCGATGAAAGCGACCCCGAGATGACCCGCGCCGCCATCCGCGCCGGGGTCAGCGCCTATATCGTCAACGGCCTCAGCCGCGAACGGGTCAAGCCGGTGATGGAGGTGGCGATCTCGCGCTTCCAGGCCTTCAGCGAGCTGGAGGAACGGGCCCACACGGCCGAGGCCAAGCTGGAGGAGCGCAAGACCATCGAGCGCGCCAAGGCCATCCTGATGGCGCGGCGGAACATGACCGAGGCCCAGGCCCACGACGCCATCCGCCGCATGGCCCGGGAAAAGGGCAAGCGCATGGCCGAGGTGGCCGAAAGCCTGCTGAACGTCAGCGACATGGTCATTTGATTAATTTTTGCACAGCACAATTTTTTCTGATTAATTTTTAGCCATATCCCGGCGGAATTTTTGCCCGCCGCCAACCCGAATCCCGCCGAATCAACCACTTGGCCTGTTGGCACAGCATTTGCTGATATCACGGCGGCGGGTGGTCGTCCCGCCGGCGTCCTGCCGCCCAACGAAGGGCGGCCCGGGGACGCAAGGACCCCATGACGGGTTGGATGCCGGGGAACCGGTCTCAACAACTTTTTTGGCGCGGAGACGGCGCGGAAACGCCGTCGCGTGTTGACGAGGGTCTGACGACGGCATGCACATCAACCTGATGACGCCCGTGGGTCTGCGGGTCCTGGTGCTGGACGGCGACCGGGAACGGGCCCGGAGCACCCAGCGCCTGCTGGTGGAGCAGGGCTATGCCGTGGCCGATGCCGTGGCGCCGGACGAGGACCTGGCCGAGGCCCTGTCCCGCGCCCCCGCCGACATCCTGATGATTTACGCCCCCACCGCCGACGCGGCCCTGCTGGCGGCCCTGAAGGGCCTGCCCCAGACCCTGCGCGTGCCCACGGTGCTGATCACCGAGGACGGATCGTCGGAAGAGATCTACGCCGCCGTGGAGGCCGGGGTGAACGCCTGCGTGGTGGTGGGCGTGAACGGCAACCGGGTGCGCTCGGCCATCGACCTGGCCAAGGCCAACTTTTCCAGCCACCGCGGCCTGCGCGAGGAGCTGGACGAGGCCCGCAACGCCCTGCGCGAGCGCAAGCTGATCGAGCGCGCCAAGGGCATCATCATGAAGGAGCGGGGCCTGGGCGAGGACGAAGCCTATGCCTTCCTGCGCCGGCGCGCCATGCAGCGCGGCCAGCGCCTGGTCACCATCGCCGAAATGGTCAACGAGGCGGCGGAACTGATGCAGCTTTGAACACCCGCCGCCGCGCCCCCGGGGCGCCGGCGGCCCAGGCATTTGGCGGGGGGCCAACGACGGCCCGCGCGCCAACAAACCGAACCCGGCGGCAACGGCGTTGCCGGGTTCAACAGGGGGACAAAGGCGGCCCCCGAAAAGGACCGAGACGTCCATCGACCGGCTGCGCACAGGCGCCAGCCCGGCGTTGGGCGTTTTTTGTTGGAGAGACTTTGATGGGAGCTTTTGCAGACCCGTTCGATCCGGACAAGTTGTTGTGGAACGGCTGCCCGTGCGGGCAGCACCGGTCCATGCTGGAACACCAGATGGCCATGGCCAAACAGCAGGGCGGCGAAGCCTCGCGGTTCCTGTGCGAGGACGTGGACGAAACCGAATCCACCGCCGCCGCCCACAGCCCGGCCAACTGCTTCGACCCCGACTGCATGGAAGCGGCCTGCGTTTCCCTGCGCCAGGGCGCCGAGGCCGCCGGCAAGGGGGACCTGATGCGGGCCGTTCAGGCCCACAACCGCCGGCAGGACGCCCTGACCGCCGAACCCCAGGCCGATGACCTGGAAGGCACCATGGCCCGGGCCGTGGAAAGCGCCGTGCTGAAGGGCCTGTTCGGCACCGACGTCAACCGGCGCTCGTTCCTGCGCGCCGTGGGCGCCGGCACGGCGGCGGCGGCCCTGGCCTCCGTCTTCCCGCTGGAAGAGGCCAAGGCCATGGCCGTGGAAATGGCGGCCGCCGGCGGCAAGCTGGAAAAGACCAAGCTGAACGTGGGCTTCGTGCCCATCACCTGCGCCACGCCGATCATCATGGCCCACCCCATGGGCTTCTATAAGAAGTACGGCCTGGACGTGTCGGTCATCAAGACGGCCGGCTGGGCGGTCAGCCGCGACAAGTCCCTGTCCGGCGAATACGACGCCGCCCACATGCTGACCCCCATGCCCCTGGCCATTTCGCTGGGCGCCGGGTCGGTGGCCAAGCCCTGGACCATGCCGGCGGTGGAAAACATCAACGGCCAGGCCATCGTCCTGTCCATGAAGCACAAGGACAAAAACGACCCGAAGATGTGGAAGGGCTTCAAGTTCGCCGTGCCCTTCGAATATTCCATGCACAACTTCCTGCTGCGCTACTACGTGGCGGAACATGGGCTGGACCCGGACAAGGACATCCAGATCCGCGTGCTGCCGCCGCCGGAAATGGTGGCCAACCTGCGGGCCGACAACGTGGACGGCTACCTGTCGCCGGACCCGTTCAACCAGCGCGCCGTCTACGACGGGGTGGGTTTCATCCACAAGCTGACCAAGGACATCTGGGAAAAGCACCCGTGCTGCGCCTTCGCCGCCTCGAAGGCGTTCATCGAGGAAAACCCCAACACCTTCCTGGCGTTGTGGAAATCCATCCTGGATGCCACGGACTTCGCGTCCGACAAGGCCAACCGCAAGGAGATCTCCAAGGCCATCGCGCCCAAGAACTACCTGAACCAGCCGGTCACGGTGCTGGAGCAGGTGCTGGTCGGCACCTACGCCGACGGCCTGGGCAACGTGCGCAAGGTGCCGGACCGGATCGATTTCGACCCGTTCCCCTGGCATTCCATGGCCGTGTGGATCCTGTCGCAGATGAAGCGCTGGGGCTACATCAAGGGTGACGTGAACTACAAGCAGGTGGCCGAGGAAGTGTACCTGGCCACCGACGCCCAGAAGCTGATGGCCGAGATGAACCTGACCGGCCCCTACGGCACCCCGCCGACATCGACGTACGAGAAGTACACCATCATGGGCAAGGAGTTCGATCCCATGATGCCCGACGCCTACGTCGACAGCTTCGCCATCAAACGGACGTAGACGGGAGCACACCATGTCCTTGTCCCTGCGGGCGCGTGCCCTGATCGTTTCGATCACCCTGTTCTTTGTTTTCGTTGCCGCCTGGCAGCTTTCACTCAGCACGGGACCGGGCCTGCCCGAGGGCGTGGACCCCGAATACGCCGCCCTGATGGGCGCCACCGCGAAGGGGGCCTCGGCCATGCCGGGGCCCCTGACGGTGGGCGAACAGATCTGGGAACACATCGCCGATCCGTTCTACGACGCCGGCCCCAACGACAAGGGCATCGGCATCCAGTTGGGCTTTTCCATCCTGCGGGTGGCCGTGGGCTTCGCCTTCGCCGTGCTGATCGCCCTGCCGCTGGGCTTCCTGATCGGCATGTCGCCGCTGTTCTACAGGGCGCTGGATCCGTTCATCCAGATCATGAAGCCGGTGTCGCCCCTGGCCTGGATGCCCCTGGCCCTCTACACCATCAAGGATTCGACGATTTCGTCGGTCTTCGTCATCTTCATCTGCTCCATCTGGCCCATGCTCACCAACACCGCCTTCGGCGTGGCCAGCGTGCGCCGCGAATGGCTGAACGTGGCCAAGACGCTGGAGGTGGGCCAGCTGCGCACCGCCTTCCGCGTCATCCTGCCCGCCGCCGCCCCCACCATCCTGACCGGCATGCGCATTTCCGTGGGCATCGCCTGGCTGGTCATCGTCGCCGCCGAGATGCTCGTGGGCGGCACCGGCATCGGCTACTTCGTGTGGAACGAGTGGAACAACCTGTCCATCACCAACGTGATCGCCGCCATCTTCTTCATCGGCCTGATCGGCATGGTGCTGGACCTGCTCCTCGCCTGGCTGCTCAAGCTCGTCACCTACGAAGAATAGGACAAGGGAGCCAACCCATGACCCCCAATCCCACCGCCGAAACGGCCCGCATCCTCGTCGAGGGCCTGGCCCAGCGTTTCCCCTCGCCCGGGGAAGGTGGCGTGCTGACGGTGTTCAGCGACATCTGGTTCACCGTGGCGCCGGGCGAATTCGTGTGCCTGATCGGCCATTCCGGCTGCGGCAAGACGACCCTGCTGAACATCCTGGCCGGCCTGGAACGGGCCGACGAGGGCACGGTCATCGTCAGCGGCCAGGAGGTCACCGGCACCAGCCTGGACCGCGCCGTGGTGTTCCAGAGCCACGCCCTGATGCCGTGGATGACGGTGATGGACAACATCGCCTTCGCCGTGACCTCCAAGTGGCCCAAGTGGAGCAAGGCCGACCGCCAGAAGCACTGCCAGAAATTCATCGACCTGGTGCACCTGACCGGGTCGGAGAACAAGAAGCCGTCGCAGCTTTCGGGCGGCATGAAGCAGCGCGTGGGCATCGCCCGGGCCATGGCCATCGAGCCGCAGATCATGCTGCTGGACGAACCCTTCAGCGCCCTGGACGCCCTGACCCGCGGGTCGCTGCAGGACGAGCTGCTGGCCATCTGCGCCCACACGGAACAGACCGTGTTCATGATCACCCACGACATCGACGAGGCGATCCTGCTGGCCGACAAGATCGTGCTGATGACCAACGGGCCCGAGGCCCGGGTGTGCGAGATCGTCCGCAACCCCCTGCCCCGCGACCGCACCCGCCACGACATGCACAAGCACGACGACTACTACCCGATCCGCAACCACCTGATCGAATTCCTGGTGAACCGGTCGGTCAGCTTCAAGGAAGAACTCAGTTCGCCCGACTACGACCCGCGCCACCCCCCGGTGGTGGAACCCCGGGCCGGCGCCGCGCCCGCCGTGCGGGTCACGGCCTAGACATCACGGCCTGAAATTCAGGGCCCGAGCATCACGTATTGCCTTCAATGAGGAGAACACACGCCATGACCAGAGAAGAACTGACGGAAAAGATCGTCGCCCACAAGATGCTCAAGGGCTTCAAGTGGGCCGACGTGGCGGCACAGATCGACAAGTCCAAGGAATGGACGGCCTGCGCCCTGATGGGCCAGCTTTCGCTGACCAAGGAACAGGCCGAGATCGTCGGCAACGTGATCGGGCTCAACTTCTCGGAAGAGGAAATGGGCCTGCTGATGAGCGTGCCCTACCGCGGCTCCCTGCCCACCCAGATCCCCACCGATCCGCTGATCTACCGGTTCTACGAGATCACCCAGGTGTTCGGGTCCAGCATCAAGTCCCTGATCGAGGAGGAATTCGGCGACGGCATCATGAGCGCCATCGACTTCGACATGAGCATCGAACGGGAAGAAAACCCCAAGGGCGACCGCGTGGTCGTCACCCTGAGCGGCAAGTTCCTGCCCTACAAGAGCTACTGACAAAAACGACGGACAACATTCAGCGAGGCTTCACCCCCCTTCCGCCTTCCCCCTGCGGCGGACAACCAAGGAGATGATCCCATGCACATCGAACCTGGTTTCGTGGCTCCGGCCAAGGTCATGATGGCCAACGTGGGCGCCATCGGCGTCCTCACCTGGGCCGCCAAGGAACACATCAAGACGCTGATCCGCGAACCCTGGGCGCCGTTGAAGGTGGCCGCCGCGGCCGTGTTCTTCACGCTGTTCATGCAGAGCTTCCACATGCCCGTGGGGCCATCGGAACTGCACTTCGTGGGCGCCATGGCCATGTACCTGACGCTGGGCTTCATCCCCACCCTGCTGGGCTTCGCCATCGGCCTGGGCCTGCAGGGCCTGGTGTTCGAACCCGCCGACCTGGTGCACCTGGGGGTCAACTCCCTGTCGCTGATCGTGCCCCTGGTGGGCGTGCACTACGCGGCCGGCCGCAAGCTGTTCGACCAGAACCTGAAGCGGCGTCTCAGCCTGGGCCGCATCATCGGCCTGGACGCCCTGTACTACGGCGGCGTCACCGCCATGGTGGGCTTCTGGCTGGCCATCGGCGAGGTGGCGACCCCGCTGTCGGCCTGGCTGACCTTCGCCTCGTCCTACCTGGCGCTGGTGGTGGTGGAACCCATCGTGACCTACGGCGCCGTGCGGCTGCTGAAGCGCCACGAGGACACCGGCCTGGTGTCGCGCCTGTTCGCCGTGCGCGGCCTGAGCCTGGCCCGCTGACGCGGGTTTTCCAGGGCCCCCGCCCCGCCGGGCGGGGGCCCGCGACGCGCCCCCGAAGCAACGGAGTTTCGACCATGAGCGAGAAAAAGGTTCCGGCGACGATCCTGACGGGCTACCTGGGCGCCGGCAAGACCACGCTGCTCAACCGCATCCTCAGCGAACAGCACGGCAAGAAGTACGCCGTGATCGTCAACGAGTTCGGCGAGGAGGGCATCGACAACGAACTGGTGGTCGACGCCGACGAGGAAATCTTCGAGATGAACAACGGGTGCATCTGCTGCACCGTGCGCGGCGACCTGATCCGCATCATTTCCACCCTGATGAAGCGGGCCGACGACTTCGACGGCCTGATCATCGAGACCACCGGCCTGGCCGACCCGGCCCCCGTGGTGCAGACCTTCTTCGTGGACGAGGACGTGCAGCAGAAGGTGGACCTGGACGCCGTGGTGACGGTGGTGGACGCCCGCCACTTCCTGGACGCCGTGGACGACGCCCACGAGCTGGCCGAACAGGTGGCCTTCGCCGACACCATCCTGCTGAACAAGACCGACCTGGTGGATGCCGACACCCTGGCCGCCGTGCGCCGGCGCATCGCATCCCTGAACCGGTTCGCCAAGGTGATGGAAACGGTGCACAGCGCCGCGCCCCTGGACCAGGTGCTGCACAAGCGCGCCTTCGACCTGTCGCGCATCCTGGAAATCGAGCCCGGCCTGCTGACCGAGGAAGACGACCACGAACACGACGCCAACATCATCAGCGTGTCGCTGACCACCGACCGGCCCCTGGAACCCCAGAAGTTTTCCGAATGGATCCGCGGCTTCATCATGGAGCGCGGCGTGGACGTGCTGCGCACCAAGGGCATCCTGAACCTGTTCGGCCAGGACAACCGCTATGTGTTCCAGGGCGTGCACATGGTGATGGACAGCGCCTGGGGCGCGCCCTGGGCCGAAACGCGGCGCTCCAGCAAGCTGGTGTTCATCGGCCGCAACCTGGACCAGGCGGAACTGGATGCCTCGTTCCAGGCCTGCACGGTGGCGGCATGACGGCCGCGGCCGAGGATACGGCGGACGCCGGCGTCCGCGTGGTGTCGCCGTCGGTGGGCCTGGCGGAAACGCCGGCCGTGGGCGTTCACCCCACCTTCGCCCTGGTGGAGGCGGCCCGGAACCGGGCCGTGGTGGGCTTTGGCGACGGCTCGCTCAGGGCCCTGCCCCTGACCCCCGAAACCACCGGCTACGCCGGCCTGGCGGCGGTGGACGGCGTGCCCCTGGTGGCCGCCCGGGACCTGGACGGCGGCCTGCTGATCGGCACCGACGGGGCCGGCCTGGTGGCCCTGCGGGGCGAGGCCCTGGCCCCCGTGGCCGCCGCCGAAGGCTGGATCAACGCCCTGGCCGTCCACCCCGGGGCCGGGCTGCGGGCCTTCGCCGCCGATCGCCGGGTGACGGTGCTGGACGGCACCGGCCAGGCGCGCCTGACCACCGGCGAGCACGACAGCACCGTGGCCGGCCTGGCCTTTTCCCCCGACGGCGCCTGGATCGCCGCCGCCCATTACGGCGGCGTGCTGGTGTGGGCCACCGACGACCCCCGGGCCGCGCCCGTGCGCCTGGACTGGCACGGCTCCCACACCGTGGTGAGCTGGAGCCCCGACGGCCGGTTCATCGTCACCGCCATGCAGGACAAGGAAATGCACGCCTGGCGCTGGCAGGACCGCAAGAGCCTGCGCATGAGCGGCTATCCGTCGAAGATCCGCGCCCTGTCGTGGACCGCCGACGGCCGCTACCTGGCCGCCAGCGGGGCCGATACGGTCACCTCGTGGGACTGCTCGGGCCAGGGCCCCATGGGCCGGGCGCCGCTGGAATTCGGTTACGTCTACAACGGCACGGTGCGCCAGGTGGCGGCCCACCCCGAACGCCTGCTGGTGGCCGGCGGCTATTCCGACGGCACCATCCTGATCGGCCGCATCGAGCAGGAAACGGCGGTCATCGCCCGGCCCAGTTCCGGCGCCCCCGTGGTGGCCCTGGACTGGAGCCCCGACGGCCGCCGGCTGGTGGGCGTGGACGAGGCCGGCGCGGCGGCGGTCATGCACCTGCGCGACGCGGCCCTGGCCTGAGGAGCCCCGCCATGATGGACGACATTCTGGGCCTGGCCCGCCCCAAGCCCGCCGGCGACGCCCCGCGCCTGAAGGCCCTGGTGCGCCGGCGCCTGGGCCTGGGCGCCGATTCGACGGTGATGGTTTCGGAACTGCGCTGCCACGAGGACGGCTGCCCCGACGTGGAAACGGTGGTCGCCGTGCTGGCCGCCGGCCGGGAAACGGAATCGTGGAAGATCCCCAAACCCATGGCCCGGATCACCGAACAGGACCTGGCGGCCCTGCCGGCCAGATAGGGGCTGATTGGGGGCATGACGAAAAAAGGGGCCGCGCCCAAAAGGGCCGGCCCCTTGATTCGTTGCCTGGCGTTGGCGTTGGCGCCTAGTGGCGCGGGCCCCCTTCGGCGGCGGCCAGCATGGCCTCGGCGGCGCTCAGCTCGTGGCCGGCCTCGGTGCGGTCGATGCCTTCCTGGGCCTTTTCCAGGGCCGCGCGGGCGGCCTCCACCCGGGCTTCGGCCTTGTTGCGGTCGATGTCCTCCACCGCCATGGCCTCCTCGGCCAGCACGGTGCAGCGGTCCTCGCCCACCTCGGCGAAGCCGCCGGCGATGAAGATGCGCTGGGTGATCTTGCCGCCGTTGTGGATGTCCACCACGCCGGGCCGGACCGTCGAGATCAGCGGCGCGTGGCCGGGCAGGACACCGAAGTCGCCCTCGCCGCCCGGCACCACCACCATCTCCACCGCCTGGCTGAGCACCAGGCGGGCCGGCGTGACCAGTTCAAACGCGACCGTGTCGGCCATGCTTCAGGTTCCCTTCAGGCTGCGGCCCTAGGCGGCCTCGGCGGCCAGGCGCTTGGCGCGCTCCATGGCTTCCTCGATGGTGCCCACCATGTAGAAGGCGGCCTCGGGCAGGTGGTCGTATTCACCTTCCACGATGCCCTTGAAGCCCTTGATGGTGTCTTCCAGGCTGACGAACACGCCCGGCGTGCCGGTGAACACCTCGGCCACGTGGAACGGCTGCGACAGGAACCGCTGGATCTTGCGGGCCCGGGCCACGGTCAGCTTGTCCTCTTCCGACAGCTCGTCCATGCCCAGGATGGCGATGATGTCCTGCAGCGACTTGTAGCGCTGAAGGATCGACTGCACCTGGCGGGCCACGCCGTAATGCTCCTCGCCGACGATCATCGGGTCGAGCATGCGCGAGGTGGAGTCGAGCGGGTCGACGGCCGGGTAGATGCCCTTTTCCGAGATCGCGCG
>JAGREA010000291.1 GCA_020446745.1 Rhodobacterales bacterium
CCGGTTCGCTTGGCGGGAAGGAAGGGGCGGGACCGCCTACTTGATCAGGCCGGCTTCGCGGTAGTACTTCTCGGCGCCCGGATGCAGGGGCACCTTCAGGCCTTCCAGGCCCTTCAGGGCGGTTTCCAGACGGATCACCTTGCCCTTGGCGTGGCCGTTGTCCAGCAGCTTGCGGGTGTTCTTGTTCCACAGGGCCTTGGTGATCTCGTACACCAATTCCTCGGGCTGGTCGGCGCTGGTCACCAGCATGCCGTTCACGGCCACGGTGTGCACGTCATAGGGCACGCCCGCGTAGGTGCCGGCCGGAATGGTCGACGGCACGTAGTAGGGCACCACGCCGTTGGATTTCTTCACCTCGTCGTCGGTGAAGGAATACAGTTCCATGCCCTTGGTGCTGTCCAGCTGGATCATGGCCGCCACCGGGGTGCCGGCGGCATAGAAGTAGGCGTCCAGCTGGCCGTCGGCGATGCGCTCGGCGCTCTGGCTGTTGTTCAGCTCGGCCGCGTCGATGTTGCCGCGGTTGATGCCGAAGGCGCCCAGGATCAGCTCGACGGCGATCTGGGTGCCGGACCCGGCCTGGGCGATGCCCACGCGCTTGCCCTTCAGGTCGGCCAGGCCGTTCAGCTTGCCGCCCTTGGGCAGCACCAGGTGCAGGTCCTCGGGGAACAGGTTGGCGATGACCCGCAGCTTGGGCTTGGGCTTGCCCTTGAACTTGGCCTCGCCGTGGTAGGCGAAGTACAGCGTGGCGGCGCCGGTCAGGCCGGCTTCCATCTGCCCGGCCTGGATGGCCGTCACGTTGTGGGCCGAGGCGTTGGTCGACTGGGCGATGGCCACCAGGCCCGGCACGCCGCAGCTGCCGCCCTTGTCGCAGGGCCGCGACCCGGGCGGGTTGCTGATGGCGTTGGCGATCAGGCCGCCGATGGGGAAGTAGGTGCCGCCGGCGCTGCCGGTGCCGATGCGCCAGAACTTCATGTCCTGGGCCTGGGCCATGCCGGCCGTCAGCAGCACCGCCGCCGCGGCGGCCGTCATCACTTTCATGAATTTCATTGTCTCACTCTCCCTGGTCGCGCGTGATCGTGGCACGGGTGTCCACATGGTCCGCCTTCGCTGGCGGTTATGCGGAACCCCTCGGTTCCGCGATTCCGTCATGCGGAACCCTTCGGTTCCGCGATGCTAACGTGGAAGCGGGGGGCATGACAAACGCCCGCGGCCCCGTCCGCCACGTCCATGAGCCACGTTATCGGGGCTTGGGACGATCAGCAAATTCATAATATATTTATACATATGACTTTCCGTCATACCTTTGCCGGACGATCCGGGGGCCCGCGCCCATGAACGAACGCCAGCTTCTGGCCCTGAAGTACGTCATCACCCACGGCACCACCACCCAGGCGGCCGACCTGCTGAACGTCACCCAGCCGGCCATCAGCCGCATGCTGTCCAGCCTGGAGCACGACCTGGGGGTGAAGCTGTTCGAACGCCAGCGGGGGCGCATCACGCCGACGCCCCAGGCCGGCTATTTCCTGGGCGCGGCGGAAAAGATCCTGGACGCCATCTGGGACGCCCGGCGCCGGGCCGACACCATCCGCAACCTGTCGGTGGGGGACCTGAAGGTGGCCTCCATGCCCGGCTTCGCCATCACCACCCTGCCCAGGCTGGTCAGCGACTTCGAGACCCGCCACCCCAACGTGCGCATCTCGCTGGAGGCCCGCACCTCGCCCCAGGTGCGCGAACTGGTGGGCTCGCAGGCCTTCGACGTGGGCCTGGCCGAACCGCCCTGGCCCATCGAAACCTTTCTGGTGGAACCCTATGCGGCGCGCTGCGTGTGCCTGCTGCGCCGCGACGACCCCCTGGCCGAAAAGGACGAGGTGACGCCCCGGGACCTGGTGGGCCGCAAGCTGGCGTCGCTGTACGCCAGCCATCTGCTGACCTCGCGCCTGCGCGACGCCATGGCCGAAATCGGCGCCGACTGCGTGCCCACCTTCGAATGCAACCTGTTCCCCATCGCCGCGCAGATCGTCGAGCGCACCGACGCCGTGGCCATCGTCGATCCGGCGCTGATCGGCAGCGGCTTCCTGGCCGGCCTGACCACCCGGCCGTTCACGCCGCCCATGTACATGGACTTCGCCATCCTGCGGTCGCGCCACAAGCCGTCCACCCCGCAGATCGACGAGTTCACCGACGACCTGCGCCGGGCCCTGGCGGCCTTCGCCGAGCCCAAGCCGCCGCAGGGCTGAGGGCCTTCGCCGTTCCCTATAACGGAACATCATAACTTCGCGTCCATTTTGAATTTGACCGGACGGCGGCCCGGGGCAAGGCTGGCCGCCCGACCCGCCCCTTGAACAGGACAGCCAGGACCCCGGCCATGCGCGTGACCGACCTTCCCCGCGACGACACGGGCTGCGGGTGGATCAACATCCTGCCGCCGCGCGGCGCCGTGAACCGCCTGCGGGGCGACGTGACGGCCGACGCCATCGTCCTGGGGGCCGGCTTCACGGGCCTGGCGGCGGCCCGGCGCCTGGCCGAACTGGCGCCCGACAAGCGGGTGGTGGTGGTGGATGCCCAGCGGGCGGGGGAGGGCTCGTCGGGCCGCAACTCGGGTTTCGTGGTGGACCTGTCGCCCCTGCCCAAGAAGACCATCGGCCCGGCGGACATCGAATCCTACCGGCGCATGCACCGCATCAACACCCACGGCATCGCCCTGCTGCGCGACGCCATCGGCGCCCACGGCATCGATTGCGACTGGTCGGAAACGGGCAAGTACCACGGTGCCGCCGAGGAACGGCATTACGACGTGCTGCGCACCTATGCCGCCCACATGGCCCAGCTGGGCATCGACCATGCCGAGCTGGACGCGGCGGCCCTGAAGGCGCGCCTGGGCACGGCCCACTACACCTACGGCGTCCATGCCCGGGGCGCGGTGATGGCCCAGCCGGCGGCCCTGGCCCGGGGCCTGGCGCTGTCCCTGCCCGGCAACGTGACCCTGCTGGAGGACAGCCCGGTGGAGGCCATCGACTACGGCCCCACGGTGCGGGTGCGGGGGCGCGACGGCACGGTGACGGCGCCGATGATCCTGCTGGCCGCCAACGCCTTCACGCCGGACCTGGGCCAGATGCGCCACCGCATGATGTCGCTGACCCTGACCGGCAGCCTGACCCGCCCCCTGACCGAGGCCGAGCGGGACGCCCTGGGCCGGCCCGAACCCTGGGGGGTGCTGTCGGCCCACCGCTTCGGGGCCACGGTGCGCTACACGGCGGACCACCGCATCATGGTCCGCAACACGGCCGAATACTGGCCGCGCAAGGCCATGGACGCGGCCGACCTGGACCGGCGCAAGGCCCTGCACGTGCGGGGCTTCAACACCCGCTTCCCCATGCTGCCCGAGGTGACCTTCGAGCACACCTGGTCGGGCCTGGTGTGCGTCAGCCGCAACCTGACCACGGCCTTCGGCCGGGTGGCGCCCAACGTGTTCCTGGCCGCCTGCTACAACGCCGGCGGGGTGTCCAAGGGCACGGCCCTGGGCGACGCCCTGGCCCATCTGGCCCTGGGATCGGACATGCCGCTGCTGGCCGACGCCCTGGCCCTGGCGCCGCCGGCCTGGCTGCCGCCGCGCCCGTTCCTGGACCTGGGCGCGCGCCTGGACCTGGCCCGCCGCCGCCGCGACGTGGGGGCGGAGCTTTAGGTTCTCGGCAGATTGCGGACATACCCGACCCGGCGGCACCAACCCTTCGAGACGGCCCTTCGGGCCTCCTCAGGGTGAGGTCTTTCAATAAGTTACGTCCTCATGCTGAGGAGGGCCGTAGGCCCGTCTCGAAGCATTGCCGCCCTAGGAGGGGTGGTGCCCGCTAGCGGCTGTAATAGGTGCGCCGGTTGCCTTCGGGGAAGAAGTACAGGTGGTCGGTCTCGTCGGCCCGCTTCATGTGGCAGTCGTAGCAGAAGGCCACCTTGTCGGCGTTGGTGCCCTGGGAATCGCCGAACAGGCTGCCGTCGGGCAGGATCATGCCGAAGCGCCAGTCGCCCCGGTCGGGCCGGGTGCCGGCGGGCAGTTTTTCCATGAAGAACAGGGCGCCCGGGTGCACGGCGCCCGTTTCCGTCACCGTGAAGCTGTCCTTGGCGATCACCGCGCCTTCCGGCATGCGCATGGTGCCGCCCATGCGGCCATAGGTGGGCGCGGCGACGGCGTTGGCATAGTTGTTCAGGTAGCGGTTGCCGTGGGCCTTGGACGGGTAGGGGGCGTCGTTGAAGCGCCGCCAGGACTGATAGCCCTTCACCGCCGGCTCGCCGGCCATGGCGTAATCCTTGGCCATGCGCAGGGCCAGGGTGGCATAGGTGGCCCGCGCCTTGTCCTTGTCCAGCTGGGCCGGGTGGACGATGGTGAAATGGCCCTTGCGGACCACCGGATCGTCGGCCGCCCGCGCCGGCGCCAGCACCGTCAGGACCGAAAATGCCGCCAGGGCAAGCCATCCAACCCGCATGTTCGTTCTCCTCTTTGCCGACAACCTAGCTGACGTGGCCGGATGAAAACAGGGGGGGTCACGGGACCGTTACGGGCCGTGACGCGCGTTGAACCGAAGGGGCATCAGTGGGCATAGGGATCGGCCGCGTCGCGCAGGCCGTCGCCCAGGAAATTGAACGCCAGCACGGTGATCACCACCGGCACCATGGGCATCAGCAGCCAGGGGTACAGCGTCACCGCCTCGATGTTCTGGGCTTCCGTCAGCAGCACGCCCCACGACGTGATGGGCGGCCGCAGCCCCAGGCCCAGGAAGCTGAGCGCCGTTTCCGCCAGGATCATGGACGGGATCGACAGCGTCGCCGAGGCGATCAGGTGGCTCATGAAGTTGGGCAGCAGGTGGCGGCCGATGATGCGCGACGGCGGCGCCCCCATGAGCCGCGCCGCCTGGCAGAAGTCCTCCTCGCGCAGCGCCAGCAGCTTGGAGCGCACGGCCCGGGCCAGGCCCGGCCAGTCCAGCAGGGCCAATATGAGCGTGATGCCGAAGTACACCAGGATGGGGCTCCAGGTGACGGGCAGGGCGGCGGAAAGGGCCATCCACAGGGGCAGTTCGGGCAGCGAGCGCAGGACCTCGATGATGCGCTGCACGGCGTTGTCGATCCAGCCGCCGAAATAGCCGGCCACGCCGCCGATGGTGATGCCCAGCAGGAAGCTGAGCGTGATGCCGATCAGCCCCACGGTCAGCGAGATGCGCCCGCCGTAGATGAGGCGCGAGGCCATGTCGCGGCCCAGGCGGTCGGTGCCCAGCAGGTACAGCGTGCCGCCCTCGGCCGGGCATACCAGGTGCTTGTCCGAATCGATCAGCCCCCAGAAGGAATAGGGGTCGCCGGTGCAGAAGAAGCGCAGGGGCTGCACGTCCTCGGTGTCCTCGTGGTAGACCCGGCGCAGGGTTTCCAGGTCCAGCTCGAACACCAGGCCGTAGACGAAGGGCCCCCTGAATTCCCCCTGGTGGAACAGGTGCACCCGCTGCGGCGGGGCGTAGATGTGGTCGGCGTCGCGGGTGTGCAGGTTGTAGGGCACCAGGATTTCCACGAAGGCCACGGCCAGGTAGCTGGCCAGCAGCACCAGGCCCGAGAACACGGCCAGCTTGTGCTTCTTCAGGCGCCACCACATCATCCGCCACTGGGACGCCATGAAGTAGCGTTCCTGCTCGGGCGTCAGGGCCTCGGTCTCGTAGACGTCGAAGGGGGCGGCGGAGACGAAGTGCTCCAGTCGGTCGGGCCCGTTCATCGGCCGGCCCCCCCGCCCAGGCGGATGCGCGGGTCCAGCAGGGCCAGCAGCACGTCCGACAGGAACATGCCGATCACCGTCAGCATGGCCAGGAACATGAGGAACGACCCGGCCAGGAAGGTGTCCTGGCTCTGCAGGGCCGTCAGCAGCATGGGCCCCGTGGTTTCCAGCGACATCACCGCCGACACGATCACCGAGCCCGACACCACCTGGGGCAGCATGGACCCGATGTCGGCGATGAACGGGTTCAGGGACATGCGCAGGGGGTATTTGACCAGCAGCCTGCCCCGCGGCAGGCCCTTGGCCCGGCCCGTGACCACGTACTGCTTCTGCAATTCGTCCAGCAGGTTGGCGCGCAGGCGGCGGATCATGCCCGCCGTGCCCGACGTGCCGATGACGAACACCGGCACCGCCAGGTGCTCGGCCACCGAAACGGCCTTGCCCCAGGTCCAGGGCTGGCCGATGAATTCCTCGGCCATCATGGAGCCCACCGAGGTGCCGAACCACACGTTGGCCAGGTACATGAGGATCAGCGCCAGCAGGAAGTTGGGCGTGGCCAGGCCCAGGAAGCCCAGCAGGGTCAGGCCGTGGTCGCTCCAACTGTACTGGTGGGTGGCCGAATAGACGCCGATGGGGAAGGCGACGATGTAGATGAACAGGATGGTGGAAAAGTTCAGCACCAGGGACAGCAGCAGGCGGTCGCCCACCACGTCCGATACCGGCAGGTTGTGTTCGAAGGAAAAGCCCAGGTCGCCGCGCACCAGGCCCGTCACCCAGTCCCAGTACTGTTCGATGGGCGGCCGATCCAGGCCGTACTGCTGGCGCAGGTGCTCGATCTTCTCGCGGTCCACCATCTCGCCCTGGCTTTCCAGCTCGGCGATCTGGGTGGTCAGGTAGTCGCCCGGCGGCAGCTGGATGATGATGAACACCAGGGCGCTGATCACCACAAGGGTGATCACCATGGTCAGCAGTCGGCGGGCGAAATAGTTGAGCATGAACGGGCTTTTACTTGGCGAACCAGAAGGTGTCGGGGCGATAGATGCCGAAATGCGCCCCGGGGTCCCAGTTGTAGACTCCTTCCTTGGGCACGTTGCGCAGCTTGGTATTGACCACCACGGGCTGGCGCACGCCCGAGACGACGCCGATGGAGAACACCTGGTCGGCATTGATCTTCAGCATGTCGTGCCAGATCCGGGTGCGTTCCTCCTTGGTGCGGGCCGACAGCCAGTCGTTGTTCAGGGCCAGCAGGGTTTCGGCCTCGGGCAGGTCCGGCGGTTCGCCGGCCTTGCCGTTGGTCTGGTAATACTGGCCCCACTTGGGCCATTGCAGCTGCTGCTGATCGGTGGGGGCCAGTTCCTGGGGGCTCAGGTCGGCCGTGGGCACGCCGTTTTCCAGCCCGAACCACACCGAGAACAGGGTCGAGCCGGCGAACACCCGGTTGCGGAACACTTCGCGCTGCAGGGGTTTGGTGTGCAGCTTGATGCCCAGCTTCAGCCAGCTGTCGTGGATCAGTTCCAGCACGTCGGCCTGTTCGCTGTCCTCGCCGGCGGTCTCGACGATCACCTCCATGGGCCGGCCGTCGGGCAGCAGGCGCAGGCCGGCGGGGTCGCGCTGGGTCAGGCCCAGGCCGTCCAGCAGGGCGCCGGCCTTCTTCATGTCGAAGGCCGTCCAGGCCGTGGCGTATTCCTTTTTGTACAGCGGGCTTTGCGGCTGCACCGTGTTGGCGCCCTCGAGGGCCAGGCCGAAGTACAGGACCTGGTTGACCTCCTTGCGGTTGATGGCCAGCGACAGGGCGCGGCGGAAGTCGGCCTTGCGCAGCAGGTCGCGCCACACCGGGTCCTCGGCGTTCAGGTTGGGGAAGATGGCGATGTGGGCGCCCTTGGCCGTGCGCCACAGGCCCACGTGGTAGCCGTTGCGCTTCTCGCCCTTCTTCAGGAACGTGTAGTTGCTGAACGACAGGTGGCGGGCCTGCAAGTCGGAATCGCCGGTGCCCACCTTGGTGGGGATCAGCCCGCCCGAGGCCACGGTCATGTGCACCTCGTCGATGTAGGGCAGCTGGCGGCCCGCGTCGTCCACCCGGTGGAAATAGGGGTTGCGCTTGAAGATGAACCGGTTGGACGGCGGCGGCGTTTCCAGGACCCACGGCTGCAGCGACGGCAGGTCCGGGTTGGCGTTCTTGTACATGTGGCCCATGTTGGTCTGCAGGGCCACCCAGTTGCGCTGCTTGTCGGCCTCCACCCGCTGCTGCAGGGTGGCTTCGTCCACGTACTTCTTGTGGAACGGCTTCAGGTAGTGGGCCGGCATGTAGATGTAGGTGGGCCGGGCGCCGGCCAGCAGGGGCAGGAACAGGGGGTTGGGGTCTTCCCAGGCGTAGCGCACGGTGGTTTCGTCGATCACCTCGAAGGTCGGCGGCTTGCCGTTGACCCGCAGATAGGCGGGCACGCCGGTGGGCGACAGGTCCGGGTCGTTGGCCACGTCTTCCCAGAAATAGCGGAAGTCCTCGCTGGTGAAGGGGTGGCCGTCGGACCACTTGTGGCCCTTGCGCAGCTTCAGGGTGAAGATGCGGCCGTCCTCCACCTGCACGTCGGCCAGGATGTCGGGCACCAGGTCGAAATGGGTGTCATAGCCCACCAGCCGGGCATAGCCGTAGACCACCATCATCCGGGTGTCCTTGCTGCGCCCCATCAGCAGGCGCAGGGTGCCGCCATAGCGGCCGGGCTTGGCCAGGTGGGCCACGGACGGTTCGGCCGGCAGGCGCTGGGCCATGGGCGGCAGGGTGCCGGCGGCCACGGCGTCGGCCAGCAGCGGCGGTTCCTCGGCCGCCGCCCGGGGCGCGGCGGGCAGGATCCAGGCCAGCACCAGGACAAGGGAGCAGATCATCTTGCGCATCACGCGGCCTCCCGGGGCAGCGAGCCGGCCACGGCCCGCACGGCATGGCGCCCGCCCAGGTCCACCATGTCCAGGCGGCCGGCGCGGGCGTTGAAGGGATCGGGCCAGGCGTCGGGGTCCGAGGCCCGGCCTTCCATCAGGGCGGAGAAATCCAGGCTGCGGTCCGGGTCCGGGTAGGGCACGGCGGACAGCAGCGCCTGGGTGTAGGGGTGCATGGGGTTGCGGAACAGGGTTTCCCGCGGGGCCGTCTCGACGATGCGCCCGGCGCACATGACGGCGATGGTGTCGGCGATGTAGTCGACGACCGCCAGGTTGTGCGAGATGAACAGATACGTCAGGCCAAGTTTCTCCTGCAAATCCTTGAGAAGGTTCAGGATTTGCGCCTGGACCGAAACGTCCAGGGCCGATACCGGCTCGTCGCACAGCAGCAGTTCGGGCTTCAGGGCCAGGGACCGGGCGATGCCGATGCGCTGGCGCTGCCCGCCCGAGAAACTGTGCGGATAGCGGCTGAGGAAACGGGCGTCCAGGCCGACCAGCTTCATCAGCTCGATGACCATTTCCTTGCGGTAGGCGCCATCGCCCACGTTGTGGATGTCCAGGGGCTCGCGCAGGATGTCGAACACGGTCATGCGCGGGTTCAGCGAACTGAACGGGTCCTGGAACACGTACTGGATCTTGCGGCGGAAGGGTACCATGCGCCGCTCGCTCAGGGCCGTCAGGTCCACCGGCCCCTCGGCCCCGGCGTAGACCACCTTGCCGGCGTCGGGGGTCAGGGCGCGCATGACCATCTTGCTCAGGGTCGTCTTGCCGCAGCCGCTTTCCCCCACCAGGCCCAGGCAGGTGCCCCGGGGCACGTCGAAGCTCACGTCGTCCACGGCGTGCACCTGCTCGAACTTGCTGGTCTTCAGCAGCCCCCGGCCCTTGCGGATGGTGAACGACTTGCGCAGCCCCTGCACCGACAGCAGGGGCAGGTCGTGGTCCGGCGTCGCCGCCTCGGCGGCGTCGCGGTCGGCCAGCAGGTGGCCGGTCTGGCTTTCGATCTCGCGCAGGGGCACCAGGCGCTCGCCGGGCTTCATGTCGAAGTGGGGCACGGCCCCCAGCAGGGCCTTCAGGTAGGGATGGCCGGGGTTGGCGAACACGTCGCGCAGCGCCCCGGCCTCCATCACCCGGCCGTGGTAGACCACCACCACCTCCTCGGCCATGTTGGCCACCACCCCCAGGTCGTGGGTGATCATCAGCACGGCCATGCGCAGTTCGCTCTGCAGGTCGCGGATCAGCTTCAGGATCTGCGCCTGGATGGTCACGTCCAGGGCCGTGGTGGGTTCGTCGGCGATCAGCAGGGCGGGGCGGCAGATCAGCGCCATGGAGATCATGGCCCGCTGGCGCAGGCCGCCCGACAGCTCGAAGGGATAGGTGGAA
>JAGREA010000292.1 GCA_020446745.1 Rhodobacterales bacterium
CATAGCTTCCGTAGCCGCCGGAGTCATAGCCGCCCGAGCCGTAGCCGCCCCCCGCACCGTAGCCGCCCCCCGAACCGTAACCGCCCCCCGAACCGTAGCCCCCCGAACCGTACCCATAGGAATCGGCCGGGGCCGCTTGCGGCAGGCGCAGGTCCCAGGCCGGGTCGTTGGGGCGGTCCAGCACCTCCAGGCCCGAGCGGATGAAGCCCAGCAGGGCCAGGGTGGGGATGACCACCGCCAGGGCGAACAGGTAGGGCTGCAGGCGCGCGTACCAGCCCTTCAGCCGCAGCCAGTAGTGCAGGCCGATGCACATGTGGCTCCACACGATGACGATCAGCAGCGACTGGCGCACCACCGAGGCCCAGCCGTCCTTCCAGATCAGGGCGATGACGTTTTCGTGCAGCACTGGGATGTCGTACTGGAAGGCCACCGCCCGCACCCCCACGGCGTGGACCATCAGCAGGGGCCAGACCAGCAGCCCCAGGCTCAGCTGGAAGGCCTCCCACGGCGGCATGCGCAGGTGCGAGCGGCGGTACAGCGACCACAGCCCCAGCAGGAAGTGCAGCAGGAACATGGTGTACAGCAGGGGGCCCAGCACCCAGTTGTCCCAGATGGGCACGATGACCTTGCGCACGGCGTCCAGGGCGGCGAAGGAGAACACGCCGGCGGCGTGGTTCGTCAGGTGCAGGATGACGAAGGTGGCGATGGTCAGGCCCGAGGCCAGGCGCAGGCGGCGTTCCCAGCGTTCCATGGGCCGCCGCTCCTAGCGGGCCGCCGTCAGGTAGCGGTTGGCGCGGTGCTCGATGCGCTGGAACACCCGGGTGAACACGAAGGTGAGCAGGAAATAGATCACCCCGGCGGCCAGGAAGATTTCCACCGGCATGTAGGTGCGGGCGATCACCGTGCGGGCCATGCCCGTCAGGTCCAGCAGCGTGATGGTGCTGGCCAGGGCACTGCCCTTGATCATCAGGATGATCTCATTGCCATAGGCCGGCAGGCAGATGCGGAAGGCGCGCGGCAGCACCACCCGGCGCAGCATCAGGGCCTTGGACATGCCGATGGCCTTGGCGGCCTCGATCTCGCCGGCCGGCACGGCCTGGATGGCGCCGCGGAAGATTTCCGCCGTGTAGGCCGCCGTGTTCAGGGTGAAGGCGATCAGGGCGCACCAGTAGGCTTCCCGCAGGTAGGGCCACAGGAAGCTGTCCTTCACCCAGTCCACCTGGGCCAGGCCGTAGTAGACCAGGAAGATCTGCACCAGCAGCGGCGTGCCCCGGAAAGTGAAGATGTAGGCATAGGCCGGCCAGCTCAGCCACCAGCGGGGCGAGGCCCGCAGCAGTGCCGTGGGCACGGCGATGCAGAACCCGACGGCCACCGAGATGGCCACCAGCTCCACCGTCAGCAGGGCGCCGCGACCCAGGTCGTCCAGGTAGGCGACCATGACGCCGTAGTCCAGGCGCGTCAGGCCATAGACGATGCCCGCCGCCAGCAGCAAGGCGACCCCGTAGAAGACGCCCTTGGCGATGCGGGGGATCAGGGTTTCCCAGTCCATGGTGCCGTGTCCCCCCTAGGCCCGGGCCCGGGCGATGCCGCGCCGGGACCATTTTTCCAGCCGCGCCCGGCCCCATTCGGCGACCACGGTCATGGCCAGATAGATCAGGGCGGCCACGGTGTAGAAGGTGAAGGCGTCCTTGCTGGACTGGGCGCCGATGTAGCTGGCCCGCAGCAGCTCGTTCAGGCCGATGGCCGAGATCAGCGAGGTGTCCTTCAGCAGCACCAGGAACAGGTTGGCCAGGCCGGGCAGGGCGATGCGCCACACCTGGGGCAGGACGATGCGCCGGAAGGTTAGCCAGGGGCCCATGCCATAGGCCCGGGCGGCCTCGATCTGGCCGATGGGCACGGCCAGGATGGCGCCCCGGAACACCTCGGTGGCATAGGCGCCGAAGGTGAGGCCCAGGGCGATGATGCCGGCCACGTAGGGGCTCAGCTCGACGAACTCGTCGTGGCCCAGCCAGCCGGCGACGGTGGTCAGGATGCCCGACGACCCGAAATAGATGACCAGCACCACCAGCAGTTCGGGGATGCCGCGCACGATGGTGGTGTAGCCCCGCCCCACGGCCCGGGCCAGGCGGTCGCGCGACAGCTTGGCCACCGCCCCCATCAGGCCCAGGACCAGCCCCACGGCCAGCGCGCCCAGGGCAAGCTGCACCGTCATCAGGGCGCCCAGGGCCATCTGGCCGCCGAAGCCGTGGAGGTCGAACATGGGCGGTATCCCCTAGGCGGGCCGGCGCGCCGGGCGCCGGCCCCCGGGAGTCCCCGTCAGTAGATGGAGAAGGGGAAGTACTTGGCGTTGATCTTGGCGTAGGTGCCGTCGGCCACGATGGCCTTGATGGCGGCGTTGAACTTCATGCGCAGGTCGTCCTCGCCCTTGCGCACGGCGATGCCGATCTCGTCGTTGCGGTTGAAGGCGTCGCCGAAGAAGTCGAAGCCCTGGCCGGCATCGGAGTTCAGCCATTCATAGTTCACCAGCATGTCGCCCAGCACCGCGTCCAGGCGGCCCGACGCCAGGTCCAGGTAGGCGTTCTCCTGGGTGTCGTACAGCTTGACCGACACCGTGCTGGCCATCTTGTCCTGCAAGTACAGCGCCGCGATGGTGCCGCGCTGGGCGCCCACGGCCTTGCCCTTCAGGCCCTCCACGGTCAGCCCCGCGCCCTTCTTGCCGATGTAGCGCAGGCTGTTGGAATAGTAGCGCTCGGTGAAGTCCACGGCCTTCTTGCGTTCGTCGGTGATGGACATGGAGGCGATGATGGCGTCGTACTTGCGGGCCAGCAGGCCGGGGATGATGCCGTCCCAGTCCTGGGTGACGATGGTGCATTCGGCCTTCATCTGGGCGCAGAGCGCGTTGGCGATGTCGATGTCGAAGCCGACCACCTTGCCGTCCTTGTCGATCTGGTTGAACGGGGGGTAGGCGCCCTCGGTGCCGATGCGGATCTTGTCGGCGGCCTGGGCCGCAACGGTCAGGCCGGCGGCCACGGTGACGGCGGCCAGGGCGGCGATTAGGCGTTTCATGGTTTGTCCTCCACTGTTACCTGTCAGGTGTTTTCTGGATGTCGGCCCCTACAGATGGCTGGCCAGGAACTGGCGGCAGCGCTCCGACGTGGGGTTCTTGAAGACGTGGTCGGGGGTCCCTTCCTCCTCGACCCGGCCCTCGTGCAGGAAGATGACCTTGGACGAGACCTCGCGGGCGAAGCCCATCTCGTGGGTCACGGTGACCATGGTGCGGCCTTCCTTGGCCAGGCCGCGCATCACGCCCAGCACCTCGCCCACCAGTTCCGGGTCCAGGGCCGAGGTCGGCTCGTCGAACAGCATCACCTGGGGCTCCATGGCCAGGGCCCGGGCGATGGCGGCGCGCTGCTGCTGGCCGCCGGAAAGCTGGCTGGGGTAGTCGTCCTTCTTGCCGTGGATGCCCACCTTGTCCAGCAGGGCGCCGGCCCGCTCCACGGCCTCGGCCCGGCTCAGGCCCTTCACGTGCACCGGGGCCTCGATCAGGTTTTCCAGGATCGTCATGTGGGCCCACAGGTTGAAGGACTGGAACACGAAGCCGATGCGGGCCCGGATGCGGGTGATCTGCCGGGTGTCGGCGGCCACCAGGGGGCCGTCGGGCCCCGGCTTCAGGGCCACCTCCTCGCCGGCCACGCGGATCGATCCCTTGTCGGGGCTTTCCAGCAGGTTGATGCAGCGCAGGAAGGTGCTCTTGCCCGAGCCCGAGGAGCCGATGATGGAGATCACGTCGCCGTCGTGGGCCGTCAGCGACAGGCCCTTCAGGACCTCCAGCGAACCGAAGCGCTTGTGGATGTCGGTAACCTGCAGGGCGGGGGTGTCTGAGGGCATCGGCCGTCCGATTCGGATGCGGCGACGGGGGGTCGCGGCGACCG
Organism: Rhodobacterales bacterium; assembly: GCA_020446745.1. Classification (GTDB taxonomy): domain Bacteria; phylum Pseudomonadota; class Alphaproteobacteria; order Rhodospirillales; family JACKKN01; genus JAGREA01. The sequence continues at coordinate 3,933 of JAGREA010000292.1, forward strand.
CGTAGTTTCGGCACCCCACCCCATGGCGTCAAGCATTCCGCGGCCCCGCGGCCCCATAATATCGGTTTGGTATATGACAGATTATTGATATACTAAAGGGTGGTCTATACTCCGCGCGCGCCGGAACCACGGGCAGCTAAACGCCCCGTGGGCAGTCGCGGAGTCACCCCATAATCAGAACGAATTGGGCGGGAAAACACCCCGCTCCGGGAAGGAAACACAAGGGATACGACCATGATGCGTTCCATGCGGCGGTTCTGTTTGAAGAACGAATGGGCCCGCAACGGCGTGATATTGTTTGGCGCCGCCCTGTTCATGGCCACCATTTGGGTGTCCATCGATTATCAGAGAATGATCCTGGAATGGATCGCCGAAAACACGGTGATGAACCTGGCGATCCTGGGGGCCGTCAGCGTGCTGAACCTGACCCTGATCTTCGGCTCGCTGTTCCTGGGCTTCACCGAATGCGTGGTGGAGGACCATCACAAGCGCCACATCTACCACGGCCGGCGCTCCACCAATCCGTTCGTGGCCGGGCCCGTGGGCTGGATCGACCGCCTGGGCAGCAAGCGCCCCCGGCGCTGATTTCCCGGCAAGGCTGGGCCGATATCGCCCGCCCCGTCAGGGGCGGCGCGCATTTCCGCGTGCTCTAGCGGCCGCAGGGGGCCATCAGGCTGCCCAGCAGGCCCATCATGTCGCCGGGGGTGGGCAGGGGCATGCCGCCCAGGTCGCCGCCCTCCTTCACCCGGAACAGGTATTCGGCGTACTGCAGGGGCCGCGGCATGCCGCCCAGGCGCTGGGCCAGCCAGCGCAGTTCCATGACCAGGGCGCGGTCGCACTGGCTGTCGAACCGGCCGTTCTGCTCGTAGCACAGGTCATGGCGCATGCAGGCGGCGTCGAAGGGGTCCACGGGCGGCGGGAAGCTGCCCCGGGCCG
>JAGREA010000293.1 GCA_020446745.1 Rhodobacterales bacterium
CAGCATCACCGTGCCCAGGCAGGTGGCCGGCCCCATGACGCCGACCGTGCCGGCGGCGAAGGCCGCGCCGGTCACCGCCATGCGGTCGGCGGCGCGCAGGCGGCCGCGGTCGTCCAGCACCTGAACGTCGGTGTCCAGCCGGTCGAAGGGGGCGCCGGCGCCGCCCGGGTCGTGGCCCAGGCAGGCGTCCCACAGCAGGGCCGCCGCCCCGGGGGCCAGGGTGACCCGGGTGCGGTTCACCAGCCCGGCGCCGGGGAACAGGATCGCCGGATCGGGGCAGTATTCCAGCACCGCCCCGGCGCCCACGGCCAGCGCCACCGCCTGGCGCGCCGGGTCGCCGTCGGCCCGGTGCACGACGGTCGAGGCCTGGGTGGTCACGTGGGCCCGGGCGCCCGGGTCGCAGGCGATGGTCACCTGGTGGCGGTCGCCCCGGAACAGGCCACCGGAACAGGATTGCAGGTACACCGTGGCCTGTCCCGACCGGGGGCGGTCCAGGTACTGGGCCCGGCACACGTGGAACGGATGGGTGGCGTGCTGGCGGCGCAGGTACGTGCGGCCCGCCGGGTCCCGGGCGAACCCCAGGTCCAGGCTGCCCGACCGCCCGGCGGTCGCGATGGGCATCCCGCCTTCAGGCATCGGCGAACAGCACGTCGTGTTCCAGGCGGGCCACCAGCTCGGCGATGCCCTGGCCGGTCTTGCAGTTGGTGGTCAGCACCGGGCGGCCGCCGCGCACCAGGCCGGCGTCGCGCACCATGGCCTCCAGGTCGGCGCCGACGAAGGGGGCCAGATCCACCTTGTTGATGACCAGCAGGTCCGACCGCACGATGCCCGGCCCCTTCTTGCGCGGGATGTCGTCGCCGTCGGCGGTGTCGATGACGAACAGCCAATAGTCCACCAGGTCCAGCGAGAAGGTGGAGGCCAGGTTGTCGCCGCCGCTTTCGATCAGCACCACCGAGGCCCCGGGGAACAGCCAGACCAGCTGGTCGGCGGCCAGGATGTTCATGGTCGGGTCCTCGCGGATGGCCGTGTGGGGGCAGGCCCCCGTTTCCACCGCCGCCACCCGTTCCGGGTCGATCAGGCCGCCGCGCTTCAGGCGTTCGGCGTCTTCCCGCGTCACCAGGTCGTTGGTCACCACCACCACCTCGTGGCCGCGGGCCTGCAGGGCCGGGATCAGGGCCTCGATCAGGGCCGTCTTGCCCGAGCCCACGGGCCCGCCGATGCCGACCCGGGCCGCCGCCGGCTTCTCGCCGCCGGTCGAGGATTCGGTCATGTCGTCCGGTGCCATGGCGTCACCTCAGCATGTATTTCTGCGCCAGGGGCAGTTCCGCCGCCGGTTCGCAGGTGGCCAGTTCGCCGTCGACGAACACGTCGAAGGTCTGCGGGTCCACCCGGATGTGCGGGCAGGCGCCGTTGTGCAGCATGTGGCGTTTGTTCAGCTTGCGGGTGCCCCGGGTGGGCAGCAGCATCTTGGCCAGGCCCAGGCGGTCGGCGATGCCGGCGTCCAGGGCCAGGGGGTTGACGAACGAGGCGCTCAGGTCCTGCTTGGCGCGGCCGAAGGCGCCCCATTGCGGGCGCATGAGCAGCGGCTCGCAGGTCATCAGCGAGGCGGCGCTGTCGCCCATGGCGCCCCAGGCGATGAAGCCGCCCTTCACCACCACCTCGGGCTTGACGCCGAAGAAGCCCGGGCGCCACAGCACCACGTCGGCCAGCTTGCCGGGCTCCAGCGAGCCCACGTGGGCGTCGATGCCGAAGGTGCGGGCCGCGTTGATGGTGTACTTGGCGATGTAGCGCTTGATGCGTTCGTTGTCGCCGCGCTTCGTCGTCTCCTCGGGCAGGCGGCCGCGCTGGTCGCGCATCTTCGAGGCCAGCTGCCAGGTGCGGCAGATCACCTCGTTGATGCGGCCCATGCCTTGGCTGTCGGAGCCCAGCATGGAGATCGCCCCCAGGTCGTGCAGGATGTCCTCGGCGGCGATGGACGGGGCGCGGATGCGGCTTTCGGCGAAGGCCACGTCCTCGGGGATGGCCGGGTTCAGGTGGTGGCACACCATGGTCATGTCCAGGTGCTCGTCGAAGGTGTTCACCGTGAACGGGTTGGTGGGGTTGGTGGACGACGGCAGGCAGTTGGCCTCGCCGGCCACGCGGATGATGTCCGGCGCATGGCCGCCCCCCGCCCCTTCCGTGTGGTACATGTGGATGGTGCGGCCGTTGATGGCCGCCAGGGTGTCCTCCAGGAAGCCGCTTTCGTTCAGGGTGTCGGTGTGAAGCTGGACCTGGAAATCCAGCTCGTCGGCCACCGACAGGCAGGTGTCGATGACCGCCGGCATGGCGCCCCAGTCCTCGTGGATCTTCATGCCGAAGCAGCCGCCGGCCACCTGGTCGATGATCGACCGCGGCTTCGACGTGTTGCCGCGCCCCAGGAAGCCGAAGTTGACCGGCCACTGTTCCGCCGCCTGCAGCATCTTGCCCACGTTGAAGGCGCCGCCGCAGTCGATGCCCACGGTGATGGGCCCCAGGGAGCCGCCGATCATGGTGGTGATGCCCGACCCGATGGCATGTTCCACAAGCTGGGCCGAATCGAAATGCACGTGCACGTCGATGCCGCCGGGCGTGGCGATCATGCCCTCGGCGTCGCGCACGGTGGTGGCGGCGCCGCAGATGAGCGCCGGGTCCACCCCATCCATGGTCGCCGGATTGCCGGCCTTGCCGACGCCGACGATGCGGCCGTCCTTGATGCCGATGTCGCCCTTGACGATGCCCAGCACCGGGTCGATGACCAGGGCGTTGGTCAGCAGCATGTCCAGCGACCCCATGGCGCTGTCGTAGCCGGGCGTCAGGCCCAGGCCGTCGCGCAGGGTCTTGCCGCCGCCGTGCAGGCATTCCTCGCCGGGCACGGCGAAATCGTGCTCCACCTCGGCCAGCAGGGCCGTGTCGCCCAGGCGCACGGCGTCGCCGGTGGTGGGGCCGTACATTTCGGCGTATTGCCGCCGCGTCATGGTGGCCATGGCTAGGCTCCCCTGAAGCCGCGCTCGCGGGCCCGCCGCAGGGCGGCCTCGCGGCGCGTGTCGGAATGGATGGATCCGTTGGTCAGGCCGTTCAGGCCGCCCAGCTCGCCGGTGCCGCCGAAGGCCGTCAGCGTCACCTCCTTGGTCTCGCCGGGCTCGAACCGCACGGCCGTGCCGGCCGGCACGTCCAGGTGCGTGCCGAAGGCGGCCTGGCGGTCGAAGTCCAGGAACCGGTTGGTCTCGAAGAAGTGGTAGTGGCTGCCCACCTGCACCGGCCGGTCGCCGGTGTTGACCACCCGCAGGGTCACCGTGGGCCGCCCGGCGTTGATCTCGATCTCGCCGTCGTCGACGATCAGCTCGCCGGGCACCCGGGCCGCCGGGTCCACGGGCTGGCTGCCGGGGCGGATGGGATCGTGCACGGTGACCAGCTTGGTGCCGTCGGGGAAGGTGCCTTCCACCTGGATCATGGGCATCAGCTCGGCCACCCCCGGCGCCACGTCGTCGGTGGTCAGCAGGGTCGAGCCGAAGGCGATCAGGTCGGCCACGCTGCGCCCGTCGCGCGCCCCTTCCAGGATCTCGTCGGCGATCAGGGCGACGGCCTCGGGGTGGTTCAGCTTCAGGCCCCGGGCCCGGCGCTTGCGGGCCAGTTCGGCGGCCGTGAAGATGGTCAGCCGTTCCAGCTCGGTCGGGGTCAGCAGCATGGCGGTCCACCTTTCATGTCATGAACAGTCGGGTCTCGGCGGTCTCGTGGCGCATCACGGCGATTTCAGCCAGGGGCGTGAAGGCGTGCAGGCCCTCCACCGGCGGCAGGTCGGCGGCCAGGGCCCGTTCGATGGCCGGGGCCAGGTCGCGGCGGATGGCCTGGGCGTCCACGTGGCCCACTAGGCCCAGGCGCAGGGCGGCGCCGGTCAGCCCGGTGACGCAGGCATGGGCCGACAGGGCCAGGGCCTCGGCTTCCCCCAGGCCCACGGCGGCCCACACCAGCCCCTGCACCACCGGCAGGTGCCCGTGGGCCGCGCCACGAACCACCCGGGCCTGATAGTCCGTCGCCGCC
>JAGREA010000294.1 GCA_020446745.1 Rhodobacterales bacterium
CCCCCGACGGCGGTCGGGGGGCGATTCAGGGATCGAGACCAGAGGGGAGGAGAAGGAAAATGCTAGGCCAGGATATCGACGACCTGCCCACGGCCGGAATCTTCCGGCGGCGGCGGCGGACGGCGATCGTTCCGGTCATCCGTGTAGGCGCGCTCGGGTTCGGCCGCCTGCTGCACCGCGTTGGTCAGCTCGGGCTCCTGCACGGCACGCTCGGCCGGGCTCGCCTGCTGGGCTGGATTGGCGTCCTGTTTGGCGTTCTGCCGGACGGATTCCAGAAGGATGTTCTCTCTCACGCCAGCGGCGGAGGCAACGGCATCGGGCATGGCCCACTCCTTATTGGCACCAACAAATGTACCGGGAACGAAATGATTATCGCAGATTCTGAGGAAATTTCAACCCTTTCCGGTCCGGATCAAGAAATCGTTATCCAAAAATTAACCGGCCGCCCGGGGTGAACCGGGCGGCCGGCGCGTTTTTCAGGCGCTGTTTTCAGGCGTTTCGGCGGCGGCCGATCAGACCCGCAGCACGGCCACGCCGGGCAGGGTCTTGCCTTCCAGCCACTCCAGGAAGGCGCCGCCGGCGGTGGACACGTAGGAGAAATCGTCCCCCACCCCGGCGTGGGCCAGGGCGGCCACGGTGTCGCCGCCGCCGGCCACGGTGAGCAGCTTGCCGGCCTTGGTCAGGCGGGCCGCTTCCTGGGCCACGGCGTTGGTGGCGGCGTCGAAGGGCTCGATCTCGAAGGCGCCCAGGGGGCCGTTCCACAGCAGGGTCTTGCAGTCGGCCAGGCGGGCCTTCAGGTCGGCGGCCGTGGCCGGGCCGGCGTCCAGGATCATGGCGTCGTCGGGCACGGCGTCGATGTCCACGGTCTCGTTGGCGGCGCCGGCCTTGAACTCGCGGGCGATCACGCCGTCGATGGGCAGCACGATCTCGCACGACGAGTTTTCGGCCTTGGCCAGGATGGCCCGGGCGTTTTCGGCCATGTCGTGCTCGCACAGCGACTTGCCCACGTTCACGCCCTTGGCGTTCAGGAAGGTGTTGGCCATGCCGCCGCCGATGACCAGCAGGTCGACCTTTTCGATCAGGTTGCCCAGCACGTCCAGCTTGGTGGAGATCTTGGCCCCGCCGACCACGGCCATGACCGGCTTCTTGGGCGCTTCCAGGGCGCCGGACAGGGCCTCGACCTCGGCCTGCATCAGGCGGCCGGCGGCGGCCGTCAGGCGCCGCGGCACGGCCTCGGTGGAGGCATGGGCCCGGTGCGAGCAGGAGAAGGCGTCGGACACGTACAGGTCGCCCAGGGCCGCCAGCTGGTCGGCGAAGGCTTCGTCGTTCTTGGTTTCGGCGTCGTGGAAGCGCAGGTTTTCCAGCATGGCCACGTCGCCGTTGGCCATGGCATCCACCACCGCCTGGGCGGCGGGCCCGACGCAGTCGGAACCGAAGGCCACCGGCTTGCCCATGGCCTTGGCCAGGGCGTCGGCCACCGGCTTCAGGGTGAATTCGGGATTGACCTGCCCCTTGGGACGGCCCAGGTGGCTGAGGACGATCACCTTGGCCCCCCGGTCCACCAGGTTCTGCAGGGTCGGCACGGTGCGGTCGATGCGGGTGGTGTCGGTGACGACGCCATCCTTCATCGGCACGTTCAGGTCGGCGCGGACGAGGACGCGCTTGCCGGCGACGTCCAGACTGTCAATGGTACGGAATTCGGACATGCCCCTGGGTTCCCCTTGTCGTGGTGTTGTGAAAACACGGAACGGAAAGAATTCTAGCGTTATCCCGCCCCGCCCGGCGGATGTCCAGCCACATTTCAGCGAACACCGCGCCCCATTACGGATACCGGCGCAGACAACCACGGACGGCCCGGCCGGGGAACACCCCGCCGGGTTCGATTCCGCCACCCCTAGGGGTGGGCGGTCAGGCGGCGCTGGAAGCGGCGGCCGAGGCGTCGGCGGCGGCCTTGCGGCCGGCCTCGAAGGCCCGTTCGTTCAGTTCGGCCAGTTCCGGCTTGCGGGCCCGGAACCGTTCCACCACCTGTTCCTTCAGCACCTCGGCGCCGAACGGCAGGTAGTCGGCGATGGCGCCCAGCATGATGGTGTTGCCCAGGCGCACCTCGCCCAGGTCGCGGGCGATCTGGCCGGCGTCGAAGGCATAGACGGTCACCCCGGCGGCGCGGATCTGGCCGATGGGGTCGTCGGGATAGTCGAACAGGCCCACCGAAACCACCGGCGGCACCAGCTTCATGGTGTTGACCATGGCCACCCCGCCGGGCTTCAGCTCGCCGCACCAGCGCAGGGCCTCGGCGGCCTCGAAGCCCAGCAGCAGGTCCGCCTGCCCGGCCGGAATGGACGGCGACAGCACCTTGGGCCCGAACCGCACGTGCGACGTGACCACCCCGCCCCGCTGGGCCATGCCGGCCACTTCCGTCTTCTTGGCGTCGTGGCCCAGCGAGATGGCCGACTGGGCCAGGATCTCGGCCGCGGTCATCACCCCCTGGCCGCCGATGCCGCAGATCATGATGTTGGTGACGTCGCCGGTCATGGCCGGGTGCTCCTTTTTGGTTCCGGGCTCAAGGGTGGCCGGGGGCTCAGTGGTGGCCCACCGCCAGGGTGACGGGATCGACCCGCACGATGGCGCCCGGGCCGCAGGTCTTCTGGCACAGGTCGCAGCCCGTGCAGGCCTGGGTATCGATGGTCACCCAGGCCTTGTCCACCTGCTTGCCGTTGTCCTTGGTCACGGTTTCCCGCTTGGTCACGTGGATGGCCGGGCAGCCCACGTTCAGGCAGTTGGCGCAGCCCGTGCAGTCCTCGTCCACCACGGCGAAGGGGGTGTGGCGGTTGAAGCGGTCGATCAGCACGCAGGGCTGGTTGGTGATGATCACCGACGGCTCGGGGTGCTTGATCTCTTCCTTCAGCAGCTTGAACAGGGTCGGCATCTCATAGGGGTTGGCCGTGTGGATGCGTTCCGGGTTCACGCCCAGGGCCTCGCAGATCTTGATGAAGTCCACCTGGGGGCTGGCCTCGCCGTGGATGTCGCGGCCGGTGCCGGCGTGCTCCTGGCCGCCGGTCATGCCGGTGGTGGAATTGTCCAGCAGCAGGATGGTCACGTTGCCCTTGTTGTAGGTGATCTCCAGCAGCCCCTGCATGCCCATGTGCAGGAAGGTGGAATCGCCGATCACGCCGATCACCGCCTTGTCCTTCTCGGCCTCGGACCGGCCCAGGTCCATGCCCAGGGCCATGCCCATGGAGGCCCCCATGCAGGTGGTGGTGTCCAGCGCCCGCCAGGGGTGCCCGGCGCCCAGGGTGTAGCAGCCGATGTCGCCGACGATGGTGGCCTTCTTGGTCAGCCGGGACAGGCAATAGTAGGGCGGCAGGTGGGGGCAGCCCACGCACATGGTGGGCGGCCGGGGAAACACGTCCTGGGCCGGCCCGCCGGCGCCGGCGGGCTTGGGTTCGCCCTCGCCGTTCAGCTCGCGCACCGCCGCCAGCACGATGTCGGGCGCCATCTCGCCATAGCGCGGCAGCACGTCGGTGCCGTGGGCGGGAATGCCGGCAGCGTGCAGTTCCTGCTCCACCAGCGGTTCGGTTTCCTCCACCACCAGCAGGCGGTCGACGGTCTGGGCGAAGTCGCGGATCTTCTCGACCGGCAGGGGGTGGCTCAGGCCCAGCTTGAACGCCGGCACGTCGGGCAGGGCCTCGCGCACGTTCATGAAGGCCGGGCCCGAGGCGATGATGCCGATGCGGGTGTCGGTGCCCGGCACGGCGTAGTTCAGGGGGTCGTCCTCCACGTGGGCGGCCAGGCGCTTGTCGCGTTCCAGCTGCACCTTCTGGCGGGCCTTGGCGTGGGCCGGCACCATGACCCAGCGGCTGGGGTCGCGGGTGAAGCCGGTGGACGGCCGCTCGATCCGCTCGCCCACGGTGACCAGGCCCTTGACGTGGCAGATGCGGGTGGTCATGCGCACGATGACCGGGGTGTCGAACTCCTCCGACAGGTCGAAGGCCGCCTTCACCATGTCGTAGGCTTCCTGGGAATCCGAGGGCTCCAGCACCGGCATGTGGCCGAACCGGCCCCAGTAGCGGCTGTCCTGTTCGTTCTGCGACGACGAGAAGCCCACGTCGTCGGCCACGGCGATGACCAGCCCGGCGCCCACCCCGGCCAGGGTCTGCGACATGAAGGCGTCGGAGGCCACGTTCATGCCCACGTGCTTCATGGCGCAGAACGACCGCGAGCCGGCCACCGAGGCGCCGATGGCCACTTCCACCGAGGTCTTCTCGTTCACCGACCAGTGGGTGTGCATGTCGGGATAGCGCGACAGGTTTTCCAGGATCTCGGTGGACGGCGTGCCGGGATAGGCGCAGCCCACGCGGGCGCCGGCCTCCCACACGCCGCGGGCCAGGGCCTCGTTGCCGGACATCAGGGTATGGGTCTGGGAACCGGGCTTGGCGACAACGTTCACGGGCGTTCCTCCTGGCTCTGTCGGGTCTGCAGCCTAGCGGCCGGACCCCCGGGCGAGGATTGTCGTTCGTCAAGCCCGCGCCGGCAACCGGCAAGGGGCCGAAAACGCCCTACATTGCACCGGGGGTATCCACATTTTTTCTGCGGACATTACCCGGCAGGGAACCGCATTTTTGTTCGTAATGCAAACAAAATGAGGCGGCGAAGGGCATTTTTCGGGAGTCCGGCCCCGGGGGTGGCTGGACGCCACGCCGCCCCCCGCTTCAGGTCACGGCAGCGCCGCCGCCTTGGCCCGGGCCTCGGCCGCCTTTTCCGTTTCGCCCAGCACCTCGTAGGCCTGGGCCAGGCGCAGCCAGCCCTGCTTGTCGCCCGGGTTCTCCTCCATGCGGGTGGCCAGGCGTTCGACCATGGAACGGATCATCGCCGCCCGGTCCTCGGCCGACATCTCGGAGGCCGCCTCCATGTCGGCCCGGGACGGGCCCTTGGGGGCCACGACGGGCGCCGCCGGCTGCGGCGCCGGGCGGGCCGCGGCGATGGCCCTGGCCTCGGCCGACGGCTCCAGGGTCGCCGGGTTGATGCCGGCCTGCTCGGCCAGGCGGGCGATCTGTGCCGTCACCGTGGGCAGGTAGGGGGCGTCGGGCGGGGCCATGGCCACCATGTCCACCCATTCGGCCAGGGCGCCCTGGGCGTCGCCCCGGTCGGCCAGGTCGGCGCCCACGTAGAACCGGGCCTTGGGCTGCGACGGATCGCCGGCGCGCACGGCCTGGAAGGCCTGGCGCACGGCGTCGGACATCTCGCCCTCGTCGGCCATCAGCTGGGCCTCCGCCCAGTCGGCCCGCAGGGAAAGGTCGTCGGGCGCCAGGGACCGGGCCTGGGCGAAGGCCTGGGCCGATTCCCCATAGCGGCTCATGAGCATCAGCGAGCGGCCCAGCAGGGTCCAGCCGTCCAGGTCCTGGGGGTTCTTCTTCAGGCGATCGGCCAGGGTGGAGATGGCCTGCTGCAGGCTGGCGGCGCGGCCGTCGGCCTGGGCCACCTGGGGTTCGGGCTTGGGCCGCGCGGCCAGGGGCTGATCGGGCTGTTCGGGGCTGCCCAGGACCATGTAGGTGGCCAGGGCGCCGGCCGGCACCAACAGGGCCACCACCACGGCGGTGACCAGCCCGGGCCGGCCGCCGCCGGCGGTGTCGGTATCCGCCTTGCCGGCCTCGTCGGCGGCGGCCAGCAGGCGGCGCTGCACCTCCACCCGGGCGGCCTCGGCCTCGGCGCCGGTCAGCAGGCCGCGTTCCACGTCGCGGTCCACCTCGGCCAGCTGGTCCTTGTAGACGGTGACGTCGAAGGCGGCCCGGGCCGGGGCGGCGGCGGCACGGGCGCGCAGCAGCACCGGCAGCAGCACCGCCAGGCACACCAGGATCAGGACGACGGCGATGATCCACGGGCCGGTCATGGGGCGTCGTCCCTCATCAGGCGGTCCAGGCGCTTCCGCTCGTCGTCGGACAGGGGCGCCTGGGCGGCCCCGGCCGTGGCGGCGCGGCGGCGGTAGAACTGCACCAGGCCCAGAATGCCCAGCAGCAGGAACACCACCGGCCCGCCCCACAGCGCCAGGGTCTGCAGCTTGAACGGCGGGTTCAGCAGCACGAAGTCGCCATAGCGCGACACCACGTAGTCCATCACCTGGTCGTCGCTGTCGCCGGCCGAGATGCGTTCGCGCACCAGCACCCGCAGGTCGCGGGCCAGCTCGGCGTTGGAATCGTCGATGGACTGGTTCTGGCACACCAGGCAGCGCAGGTTGGCGCTCAGGTCCCGGGCCCGCTGTTCCAGGGCCGGGTCGTGCAGCATCTCGTCGGGCTCCACGGCGGCGGCGGGCAGGACCACGGCGCAGGCCAGCAGCAGGGCAAGCAGCAGGCGGGTCATTTGCGCAGCTCCTGGATCAGCGGCCACAGGGTGTTGTCCCACACCTCCTGGTCCACGGGGCCCACGTGCTTGTAGCGCACCACCCCCTGCTTATCGACCAGGAAGCTTTCCGGCGCCCCGGTGACGCCGAAGGCGATGGCCGCCTTGCTTTGCGGATCGTCGCCGACCAGGGTGTAGGGGTCGCCAAAGCGGCGCAGCCAGGCGGGGCCGGCGTCGGCGTCCTTTTCCCGCCAGTCGATGCCGTACACGGGCACCAGCCCCTGCTGCTTGATCTTCACCAGGAACGGATGTTCCACCCGGCAGGCCACGCACCACGAGCCGAACACGTTGACGATGGACACCTGGCCCAGCAGGTCGTCGTGCCTGAAGCCCCGGTCCCGGCCCTTGATGGGCTTCAGGTCGAAGTCGGGCACCGGCTTGCCTTCCAGCATGTTGGGCAGTTCCCGCGGGTCCATGCCCAGGCCGACGACGAAATAGCCGCCCATGACCAGGAGCACCAGCAGCGGCAGCAGGTAGACCAGGCGTTTCATGGGGCCCCTATTCGGCCGGCTGGGCGGCGGCGGGCGGGCGGCGGCGCACCGGCGCGCCCACCCGGTAGCGGCGGTCGGTCAGGCTGAGCACGCCGCCGAACACCATGATCAGCGCCCCGGCCCACATCCAGGCCACCAGCGGGTTGAAGTACAGTCGCGTGGCGAACGAGCCGTCTTCCTGCGGGTCGCCGATCACCGCGTACAGGTCGCCCAGGAACAGGCTTTCGATGGCCGCCTCGGTGGTCGGCATGCCGCGCACCGGATAGATGCGCTTTTCCGATTCCAGGGTGGTCACGGGCTGGCCGTTGCGGGTCACGTCGAAGACGCCGCTGATGTAGCTGTAGTTGGGCCCGCGCCCCTCGCTGGCACCCTTGAAGGTGTAGACGTAGCCGGCCACGTTGACGCTGTCGCCGGGCTTCATGGTCTGGATGCTTTCCACCTTCCACACCCCGGCGCCGGTCATGCCGGCGATGGCCACGGCCATGCCGAAGTGGGCCAGGGTCATGCCCCAGGCGGCCCGGGGCATGCGGCCCAGGCGGCGCAGGCTTTCGGCCGGCGAGGTGCGGAACAGGCGGATGCGCTCGGCCAGCTCCACCACCGTGCCCATGGCCAGCCAGGCGGCCAGGGCCAGGCCGATGGGGCCCCACACGCTGGTCTTGGTGGCCACGGCGATGGCCACGGCCACGGCGGCGGCGGCCGCCGCGCCGGCTGCCCACAGGCGGCCCATGGCGCCTGGCAGGTCGCCGCGCTTCCACGACAGCAGGGGGGCCACGGCCATGGTGGCGATCATGGGTACCATCAGCGGCACGAACACCCGGTTGAAGAAGGGCGCGCCCACGGACATCTTGTAGTCCACCACCTGGGCGAACAGGGGGAACAGGGTGCCGAACAGCACCACCACGGCGCCGATGCTCATCAGCAGGTTGTTGAGCAGCAGGCTGCCTTCCCGCGAGATCGGCCGGAACAGGCCGCCGCCCGTGAGCTGCGGGCCGCGCCAGGCGAACAGGGCGAAGGACCCGCCCACCACGATCAGCAGCAGCACCAGGATGAACACGCCGCGTTCCGGATCGGTGGCGAAGGCGTGGACGCTGGTCAGCACGCCCGAGCGCACCAGGAAGGTGCCCAGCAGGCTGAACGAGAAGGCGACGATGGCCAGGAACACGGTCCAGGCCTTCATGGTGTCGCGCTTTTCCACCACCACGGCCGAATGGAGCAGCGCCGTGCCGGCCAGCCAGGGCATGAACGAGGCGTTTTCCACCGGGTCCCAGAACCACCAGCCGCCCCAGCCCAGTTCGTAGTAGGCCCACCACGAACCCAGCGCGATGCCGATGGTCAGGAAGGACCAGGCGGCCAGGGTCCAGGGCCGCACCCAGCGGGCCCAGGCGGCGTCCACCCGGCCCTCGATCAGCGCCGCGATGGCGAACGAGAAGGCGATGGAGAAGCCAACGTAACCCAGGTACAGGAACGGCGGGTGGAAGGCCAGGCCCGGGTCCTGCAGCAGCGGGTTCATGCCGCGCCCGTCGAAGGGCGCCGGGATGGCCCGGTCGAAGGGGTTCGAGGTGAACAGGATGAAGGCCAGGAAGCCCACCGAGATCAGCGCCTGGATGCCCAGGGTGCGGGCCTTCAGGCTGGGCGGCAGGTTGCGCCCGAACAGGGCCACGGCCCAGCCGAACACGGCCAGGATCAGCACCCACAGCAGCATGGAGCCTTCGTGGTTCCCCCACACGCCCGACACCTTGTACAGCATGGGCTTGGTGGAATGGGAGTTGGCCACCACCGCCGCCACCGAGAAGTCCGAAGTGACGAAGGCATAGGTCAGGCAGCCGAACGAGAAGGCGATCAGCAGGGCCTGGGCGAAGGCCGCCGGCGCCGCCACACCCATCCAGGCGGGATCGTTGCGCTGCGCCCCGGCCAGGGGCAGGGCGGCCTGCACCAGGGCCACGAACAGTGACAGGATCAGGGCGAAGTGGCCGGCCTCGACGATCATTGCGTGGCTCCCTTGGTCACGTGGCCCTGCTTCTTCATGGTTTCCGACATCTCGTCCCACTTGCCCGAGGCCTTCAGGGACTCGGCCACCTCGGGCGGCATGTAGTTCTCGTCGTGCTTGGCCAGCACCTCTTCGGCCACGAAGATGCCGTTTTCCAGCCGGCCCTCGGCCACCACGCCCTGACCTTCGCGGAACAGGTCGGGCAGGATGCCCACGTAGGTCACGGGCACGGATTCCGCCAGGTCGGTGATGCGGAACGACACCTTCACCGTGCCCTGTTCCTTGACCACGCTGCCCTCCTCCACCAGGCCGCCCAGGCGGAACCGGCGGTCGGTGCGGAAGGCATCCTCGTTGACCTCGGTGGGGCTGTGGAAGAACACGATGTTGTCCGTGAAGGCGAACAGCACCAGGCCCACGGCCGCGCCCAGCAGGGCCAGGGCGACGATGACGAAGGTCAGCCGCTTATGCTTGCGCTTCACCGGCGGTCTCCCCGTTCTTGGCGGACTGGGCGCGGCGCGGGCGGCGCGGGCCCTCGGCCGCTTCCAGGCTGTCCAGCAGCCGGCGGCTGGCCGACAGGCGGCGCTGGCTGATCACCAGCAGGGCCACCAGGACCACCGCCGTCACGCCGAAGCAGGGCCAGATGAAGGCGGCGTACCCGCCCATGCTGAAGAAGTCGCTCACCGTTCCGTTCCCCCGGTCAACCCTGCACCTGGCGCATGCGGATGGCGCGGATCTTGCTGTCCAGGATTTCCGTGTGGATGCGCACCAGGATGACCCAGATGTAATAGGTGGTGAAGCCCAGGGCCATGAGCAACAGCGGCCACAGCATGCTGGGGTCGATGGACGGGCCGCCCATCTTCACCACGCTGGCCGGCTGGTGCAGGGTGTTCCACCAGTCCACGGAAAACTTGATGATGGGCACGTTGATGGCCCCCACCAGGACCAGGATCGACGCCGCGCGGATGCCGCGCTCGGGATCGTCGAAGGCGTTGATCAGGGCCATGTAGCCCAGGTACAGGAAGAACAGCACCAGCATGGACGTGAGGCGCGCGTCCCACACCCAGTAGGTGCCCCACATGGGCTTGCCCCACAGCGACCCGGTGAACAGGGCCAGGAAGCAGAAGGCGGCACCCACGGGGGCGCTGGCCTTGGCCGTCAGGTCGGCCAGGGGGTGCTTCCAGATCATGCCGATGGCGGCGGCGATGGCCATGCCGGAATAGCAGAACATGGCCATCCAGGCCGACGGCACGTGCACGTACATGATGCGCACCGTTTCGCCCTGCTGGTAGTCGGCCGGCGAGGCGAACAGGCCCAGGTACAGGCCGGCACCGATCAGCACGATGGTCAGGCCCGCGGCCCAGGGCACCAGGGGGCGGGTCAGGCGAAGGAACCGGTTGGGGTTGGCGAAGCGGTGGAACATCGGTCTCGCATATGCGGCGCGGGGCTTGGTTTTAGCCGCTCGCACCGGCCTTTTCCAGTGGTTAGTCGGGTCGGGTCTCGCGGATGTGAACGGGGTGCGCGGGGGCCATGGCCGTTACTCCAGGGCCTGGCGCAGGGCAGCCCCGCCGGCCCATGGACACAACGGCAGGGCCCCCAGGAATATTCCCCCCAGGACCAGCAGCTGCGCCTGCACCGGATAGCCGCCCACGGCGGCGTCCACGGCGCTGACGCCGAAGATCAGCACGGGGATGTAGAGCGGCAGGATCAGCAGCGACAGCAGCACCCCGCCGCGCCGCGACCCCAGGATCAGCGCCGCCCCCACGGCCCCCACCAGGCTGAGGGTGGGCGTGCCCAGGGCCAGGGCCAGGATCAGGATCCAGAACCCCTGCGGGTCCAGGTTCATCAGGATGGCCAGCAGCGGCGTGGCGATGATCAGCGGCAGCCCGGTGGTCAGCCAGTGGGCCGCCACCTTGGCCATCACCACCAGCTCCAGGGGCAGGGACGACAGCGTCAGCAGTTCCAGGCTGCCGTCCTCGTAGTCGGTCTGGAACAGGCGTTCCATGGACAGCATGGAGGCCAGCAGGGCGGCCACCCAGATCACCCCGGCGGCGATGCGGGCCAGGATGTTGGGTTCGGGCCCCACGCCGAAGGGGAACAGCACGCAGGCCAGGACGAAGAACATGACCACCATCATGCTGTCCACGCCCTGGCGCATGGCCAGCGACAGGTCGCGCTTCAGGATCAGCAGCAGGCCGGCCATCACCCGGCCTCCCGCGCCGGCATGTCGGCGTCGTCCGGATCCTCGTCGTCCATATCCTCGTCTTCCTGGCCCTGGAACACGGACCGGGGCCGGCGGGTGAAGCGCGCCAGGTCCAGCACGTCCGCCGCCGGCAGGTCCATGTCGGCGTGGGTGGAGATGACCACCATGCCGCCGCCCTGCCGGTGGTGGGCGATGGTCGCCTCGATGGCCTGGATGGCGTCGCGGTCCAGGGCCGTGGTGGGTTCGTCCAGCAGCCACAGGGGGGCCGGCGCGGCCAGCACCCGGGCCAGGTTGACGCGCCGCTTCTGGCCGGCGGAAAGATAGCGCCCGGGCACGTCCAGCAGGTGGCCGATGCCCAGGGTCGCCAGGGCCTGGGCCACGCGGTCCTCGGCCCCGGCCGTGCCGCCCCGCAGGCGGGCCCAGAACACCAGGTTCTCGAACACCGACATGACCGGCTTCACGGCATCCAGGTGGCCCACGTAGTGCAGGCGCCCGGCGTGGCCTTCCGGGTCGTCGGCCACCGGTTCGCCGTCCCACGACAGGGCGCCGTCGGCGGCCCGCAGCAGCCCGGCCATGACGCGCAGCAGGCTGGACTTGCCCGACCCGTTGGGCCCCACCAGCACCAGGGCGCCGCCCGATTCGAGGCGGAAGTCCAGGTCGGCGAACACGGTGCGTTCGCCGCGGATGCACAACAGGGTCTCGCCGGAAAATACGGCCATGGAAAGACGCGGTCCGATCCCAGGGACAGGGGACGACAGGGGGCCGCGCACCCTACCCCAGAATCCGGGGAAAACAAAGGGCTGGCGGCCCATCGGCGGCGCAGTCTGCCGCCCCGGGCGGTCGGGCGCCTTCACCCGGATCAATTGATGGAGATCAAATCGCCGCGAAGGCAAAGAAAATGGCCCGGGCGGGGAGGCCCGGGCCAAACGGGCCGGCGGGGGAGCCGGCGTCGGGGAGCCAGAGAGGGGGTCTCTGGTGTCGTAGAGGGGGAGCTCTACGATGATCAATAGAACACGGGATTATGGCCGCATTGTGGTCGATGTGGGGCAGATCAGGGCACGTGCCGGGGCGCCTTGGCTATTCGTAGACCCGCTTGTCCTCGATCACCAGGCCATCGTTGGGCAGGCTGCCGGGCTCCACGAAGGCCACCTGGCCGCGCACCTTGCACACCGCCTGCACCGTTTCCGCCACGGCCGCCGCCAGGGCGTCGGAGCCGCCGCCGGCCACCTCG
Organism: Rhodobacterales bacterium; assembly: GCA_020446745.1. Classification (GTDB taxonomy): domain Bacteria; phylum Pseudomonadota; class Alphaproteobacteria; order Rhodospirillales; family JACKKN01; genus JAGREA01. The sequence goes on from JAGREA010000294.1 coordinate 12,303, forward strand.
CAGACCAGGGTCATGGTGTCCTTGTTGTCGGGGTTTTCCACCACCAGGCGGCCGCGGGCCACGGTGTCGTGGCGCTTCACCACCTGGTTCACCTGGCCCGGGTGGACGAACATGCCCTTCACCTTGGTGGTCTGGTCAGCCCGGCCCATCCAGCCCTTGATGCGCATGTTGGTGCGCCCGCAGGGGCTTTCCCCGGCCAGCACCGCCGACAGGTCGCCGGTGGCGAAGCGGATCAGCGGATATTCCCGGTTGGTCAGGGTGGTGACCACCACCTCGCCCACCTCGCCGTCGGGCACCGGCTCGCCGGTGCCGGGGCGGACGATTTCGACGATCACCCCCTCATCGACGATCATCCCCTCGGCGGCCGGGCTTTCATAGGCGATCAGGCCGATGTCGGCGGTGGCGTAGCACTGAATCACGCTCAGGCCCCGTTCCGCCCAGGCCTGGCGCAGGGCCGGCGGGTAGTATTCGCCCGACACCAGCCCCTTGGTGAAGGGCACCGGGCGGCCGGCCTCGTCGGCCTTGTCCAGCAGGATGCGCAGGAACGACGGGGTGCCCGAATAGGCCACCGGCTTCAGGTCGGCGATCACGTCCAGCTGCTGTTCCGTGTTGCCGATGCCGGCCGGGATCACCGTGCAGCCCAGGGCCCGGGCTCCGGCGTCCATGATGAAGCCGCCGGGCGTCAGGTGGTAGGAAAAGGTGTTGTGCACCAGGTCGCCGGCCCGGAAGCCCGCCGCGTGCAGGGCCCGGGCGGTGCGGAAGAAGTCCGCCGCCTGGCCGTGGGGTTCATAGATGGGCCCCGGCGACTGGAACACCCGGGCCATGGCGCCGGCGCCCGGGGCGGTGAGCCCGCCGAACGGCCGGGCCGCCGCCTGACGGTCCATCAGGTCGGACTTGCGCACCACCGGCAGGGCCGCCAGGGCGGCGCGGTCGGTGACGGCCGCCGGGTCCACGCCGGCCAGGGTTTCGGCGAAATAGGGCGCCTGGGCCCGGGCGTGGGCCACCTGGGCCGCCAGTTCGGCGGCCTGGCCGGCGGCGCGGGCATCGGCGCTGCGGGTTTCCAGATGGTCAAAGTGATCGCGTTCGTTGGACATGTCCTGCCCCCCGCTGAATGGGATTTATCTTTATTCTTCAGATCGTTGTTAGGCGAGCCAGCGCTTGCGCCGGCGGTAGTGCTTGACGTCGCGGAAGGACTTCCGCCCGCCTGAATCCAGGCCCAGGTAGAATTCCTTCACGTCCTCGTTGTCGCTCAGCGCCCGGGCCTCGCCGTCCATCACCACCCGGCCGTTTTCCAGGATGTAGCCGTAGGAGGCGTACTTCAGCGCCACCATGGTGTTCTGTTCGGCCAGCAGGAAGCTGACGCGCTCCTGCTTGTTGAGCGCATTGACGATTTCGAAGATCTCCTCCACCAGCTGCGGCGCCAGGCCCATGGAGGGTTCGTCCAGCAGGATCATGCTGGGGTTGGCCATCAGGGCCCGGCCCAGGGCGGTCATCTGCTGTTCGCCGCCCGAGGTGTAGCCGGCCTGGCTGCTCCGCCGCTCCTTCAGGCGCGGGAAGTAGTGGTAGACCTTTTCCAGGGAATCCCGGATGGCCCCGCTGCCGTCGCCCCGGGTGTAGGCGCCCGTCAGCAGGTTTTCCTCCACCGTCAGGTGCTCGAAGCAGTGGCGGCCCTCCATCACCTGGATGACGCCGCGGCGCACCAGGTCGTTGGGGGTCATGGCGTGGACGTTCTCGCCGCGGTAGGTGATGGACCCCTTGGTCACATCGCCGCGTTCGGCGCGCAGCAGGTTGGAAATGGCCTTCAGCGTCGTCGACTTGCCGGCGCCGTTGGCGCCGAGGAGGGCGACCACGCCCCCCTCGGGAACCTCAAGGGAGACGCCCTTGAGCACCAGGATCACGTGGTCGTAGATGACCTCGATGTTGTTGACCGACAGCAGCGTTTCGCCCTGGGGCGCTTCGGTGCCGGCGGTCTTTTCCGTCGCGGTGCTCACGGGTCGTTCTCCCTTGGTGGCGGTCGTCGGACCGGATGCCTTAGTTGCAGGAACGCGGCGTGATGCCGTTTTCCTTGGCGTACTGGGCGGAATCCTCGGCGATCAGCGGGCCGGTGATGTCGCTCAGGGGCTCGTAGAACTTGGTCACGATCTTCCACTGCTTGGCCTTGGCGTTCCACTGCTGCAGGGCGACCTTGCCGGGGCCCTGGTGGTTGGCGCAGGTGATCTTGACCGCGTAGGTGAAGCCCGGCAGGCCCAGCTCCTTCAGGCGCGCCTCGCTCACGTCCAGGGCCTCGAAGCCGTCGCGCACCTGTTCGCCGCGCACTTCCTTGGTGCCGTGGATTTCCATGGCCTTGCGGATTGCCTCGACGGTCCACACGGCGGCCACCAGGCCTCGGTTGTACAGCACCTCGCCGATGCGCTCGCGCTCGCCGGTGCCCTGGTTCTTGTCGTACACGTACTTCTTGATCTCGTCGTGCAGCGGGAATTTGTCGCCCGGCGCATGGAAGGCACCCGACAGGTAGCCGTTGGCGGCCATGCCGGCGGGCTCCACGTCGTTCTCGGAACCGGACCACCAGACGCCGATGAAGTGGTCCATGGGATAGCGGATGGAGGCGGCTTCCTTGATGGCCACCTGGTTCATCACGCCCCAGCCCCACATCAGGGTCCAGTCGGGCCGCTCGCGGCGGATCTGCAGCCACGTGGCCTTCTGCTCCTGGCCCGGATGGTCAACCGGCAGCAGCAGCAGCGAGAAGCCGTACTTGGCCGACATCTTCTGCAGGGTGCGGATGGGCTCCTTGCCGTAGGCCGAGTTGTGATAGACCAGGGCGATCTTCTTGCCCTTCAGCTTGTCCATCCCGCCTTCCTTGTCGCCGATATACTGGACGAACACGGTGGCCTGGTCCCAGTAGGTGGCCGGGAAGTTGAAGATCCAGGGGAACACGGTGCCGTTGGCGGCCGAGGTGCGGCCGTAGCCCATGGAGAACACCGGAATCTTGTCGACCGCCGACTTGGGGATCAGCTGGTAGGTGATGCCCGTGGACAGCGGCTGGTACACCAGGGCGCCCGACGGTTCGGTGTTCTTGGTGTTCTCGTAGCATTCCACGCCCTGCTTGGTGTTGTAGGCGGTTTCGCAGGCCACGTGCTTGATCATCACGCCGTTGATGCCGCCGTCGCGGTTGTTCAGCAGGGTCAGGTAGTCGGTGAACCCGTTGGCGAAGGGAATGCCGTTGGGGGCATAGGCGCCGGTCCGGTAGTCCAGGGTCGGGATGACCAGTTCATAGGCGCTGGCCGCCGCCGTCATCAGCGGCATGGCGATGGCCGCGGCCGCCACGGTTTTCGCGAGCGTTGTCAGTTTCATGGTGTGACCTCCCTAAAGGTGTTTGCTTGGTCTTGGGTAACGATTGAAACCATTATGGGCACGTTGGTGAGGGTTGCAAACGCCCGCCCCCTTCCGCGGATCAGTGCGGGAAGGGCCACAGGCGCAGCTTCTCCTTCGTGATCTGCCACAGCCGTGCCAGGCCGTGGGGTTCGACGATCAGGAAGAACACGATCAGGATTCCCATGGTGGTGATCTCGACGTGCTTGGCGGTGACCACCTCCACGCCGATGCCGTTGACCATGAAGTTCTTCAGCAGGATGGGCATCAGCACCATGAAGGCGGCGCCCAGGAACGAGCCCAGGATGCTGCCCAGCCCACCGACGATGATGATGAACAGCACGAAGAACGACTGCTCGATGCCGAAGGCCTCGCCCGGTTCGGCGGCGCCCAGCCAGACGGCGAAGTACAGCGCCCCGGCCATGCCCACGTAGAACGAGCTGACGGCGAAGGCCGACAGCTTGGCCTCCAGCGGGCGGATGCCGATCAGCTCGGCGGCGATGTCCATGTCGCGGATGGCCATCCACGACCGGCCGATGCGCCCGCGCACGATGTTCTTGGCCGCCAGGGCGAACACCGCCACGAAGGCCAGGCAGAACAGGTAGCGCGCCGGCGGCGTGGCCTCGGGCCCGATGATCAGCACGCCGAAAAACTCCACCGGCGGCGCGGTGACTTGGCCGGTGGCGTTGTAATTGATGAACCAGCCCACCTTGTTGAACAGCCACACCAGGAAGAACTGGGCGGCCAGGGTGGCCACGGCCAGGTAGAAGCCCTTGATGCGCAGGCTGGGCAGGCCGAACAGCACGCCCACCAGGGCGGTGACGCCGCCGGCCAGGATGACCACGATGATGAAGTTCAGGTCGGGGAAGGCGGTCATCAGCTTGAAGGCGGAAAAGGCCCCCACGGCCATGAACCCGCCGGTGCCCAGGGACACCTGGCCGCAATAGCCGGTCAGGATGTTCAGGCCGATGGCGGCCAGGGCATAGGCCAGGAACGGCAGGAAGATGGCGTTGGCCCAGTAGTCGTCGATCAGCAGCGGCACCACCAGGAAGGCCACGGCCAGCACGGCGGTGATGAACCAGCGGTCCTGGGCGATGGGGAAGATCGCCTGGTCGGCCTGGTAGGTCGGCTTGAACTGGCCGGTTTCGCGATAGAGCATTCCCTAGACCCTCTCGATGATCTTTTCGCCGAACAGCCCCTGCGGACGGACCAGCAGGAAGGCCAGGGCGAGCATGTAGGCGAACCAGTTCTCGATGGCCCCGCCGAAGAGGGGCCCCACGTAGATTTCGGCCAGCTTCTCGCCAACCCCGATGATCAGCCCGCCGATGATGGCGCCGGGCACCGAGGTGAAGCCGCCCAGGATGAGCACCGGCAGGGCTTTCAGGGCGATCAGCGACAGCGAGAACTGCACGCCGGACTTGGACCCCCACATGATGCCCGCCACCATGGCCACGATGCCGGCCACGGACCACACGATGACCCAGATGGTGCGCAGCGAGATGCCCACGCTGAGGGCCGCCTGGTGGTCGTCGGCCACGGCCCGCAGGGCCCGGCCGATGCGCGTTTTCTGGAAGAACACGGCCAGCACGGCCACCAGGGCGGCGGCCACGAAGGCGGCCACGATCTCCAGCTTCTCCACGTACAGGCCGAAAGTATCCAGCATGTAGTCGGACGCCCCCTGGGGCAGGCCGATGTCCAGGGGCTTCACGTCGGACCCGAACAGGATGTCGCCCATCCCTTCCAGCACGTAGGCCAGGCCGATGGTGGCCATGAACAGGATGATGGGAGCCTGGTTGACCAGGTAGCGCAGCACGAGCCGTTCGATCAGCCAGGCGACGATGACCATCACCCCGGCCGTCATGATGATGCCCAGCCACACGGGCAGGGTGAAGCCGAACCAGCGGTCCACCCACCCCCCGGGGGCGATGAAATCGTACAGCGCCAGGGCGGCGAACAGGCACAGCACGCCCTGGGCGAAGTTGAAGATGCCCGACGCCTTGAAGATCAGCACGAAGCCCAGGGCCACCAGGGAATACATCACCCCGGCCATCAGGCCGCTGACGATGATTTCCAGGAAGAACAGAAAGTCGGGGCTCATGGATTCTTTCCTTCTGTCCTAGTGGGAAACGCCCAGGTAGGCGTCGATGACGTCCTGGTTGGCGCGCACCTCGTCGGGCGTGCCGTCGCCGATCTTCTTGCCGTAGTCCAGCACCACCACCCGGTCGGAAATGTCCATCACCACGCCCATGTCGTGCTCGATCAGGGCGATGGTGGTGCCGAATTCATCGTTCACGTCCAGGATGAACCGGCACATGTCTTCCTTCTCTTCCAGGTTCATGCCGGCCATGGGCTCGTCCAGCAGCAGCAGCTCGGGCTGGGCGGCCAGGGCGCGGCCCAGTTCGACGCGCTTCTGCAGGCCATAGGGCAGGCGCCCCACGGGGGTCTTGCGGATGTGCTCGATCTCCAGGAAGTCGATGATGTTCTCCACGAACTCCCGGTGCTCCAGCTCCTCGTTCAGGGCCGGCCCCAGGTGCAGGGCCTGCCAGAACACGCCCTTCTTCATCATCGTGTTGCGCCCGGTCATGATGTTGTCCAGGGTGCTCATGCCCTTGAACAGGGCGATGTTCTGGAACGTGCGGGCGATGCCGGTGCGGGCCGCCTCGTGGGGCTTCATCTGCTTGCGGGTCTGGCCCTTGTAGGTGATGGTGCCTTCCTGCGGGTGGTAGAAGCCGTTGATGACGTTCAGCATCGAGCTTTTGCCGGCGCCATTGGGGCCGATGATGGCCCGGATCTCGTGCTCGCGGATGTTGAAGCTGATGTTCTCCAGCGCGTGCACGCCGCCGAAGGACAGGCTGATGTTGTCGACGCTCAGCATGACGTCGCCGATGGGCTTGTTCTCGTGCATGGTGGCTGCCGCTCCCCGCCTTTCTTTCGTCTGCCCGTCTTGTCCGTGCGCCAGGCGCCGTGCCCGGCCTAGCTGGCGATCTTCATGGGTTCGGCCGGCGCGGCCACGCGCGCGGCCTCACGGATCTTCACGTCCGCCGTGATTTCCCCCGTGCGGCCGTCCTCGAAGGTCACCTTGGCCCGCACGTGCACCTCGTCCTGGTCGGAATACAGGGCGTCGATCAGGTTGCCGTACCGTTCGGCGATGAACTTGCGGCGCACCTTGCGGGTGCGGGTCAGCTCGCCGTCGTCGGCGTCCAGTTCCTTGTGCAGGATCAGGAAGCGCTTGATCTGCGAGCCCGACAGGTGCGGGTCCCCGGACAGGTCCCGGTTCACCTTGTTCACGCAGTCGGTGATCAGGTCGTAGACCGCGTCCTGGGCCGCCAGGTCGGTGTAGCCCGAATAGGCCAGGTTGCGCTTCTCGGCCCAGTTGCCCACGGCCTCCAGGTCGATGTTGATGAACGCCGCCACGTCGTCGCGGCCGTCGCCGAAGGTTACCGCCTCCTTGATCTGGGGGAAGAACTTCAGCTTGTTTTCCAGGTACTTGGGCGCGAACATCGAGCCGTCGGTCAGCTTGCCCACGTCCTTGGCCCGGTCGATGATGCGCAGGTGCCCGTCGTCGCCGAAGAAGCCGGCGTCGCCGGTGTGGACCCAGCCATCGGCGGTCTTGGTCTCGCGGGTCGCCTCGTCGTTCTTGAAATAGGACTTGAACACCCCGGGGCCGCGGAACATCACCTCGCCGTTCTCGGCGATCTTCACGTCCACGCCGATGGCCGGGGTGCCCACCGTGTCGGGCTTGATCTCGCCGTCGGGCTGGATGGTGATGAACACCGACGCCTCGGTGGAGCCGTACAGCTGTTTGATGTTCATGCCCAGGGACCGGTAGAAGTCGAAGATGTCGGGGCCGATGGCCTCGCCGGCCGTGTAGGCCAGCTTCACCCGGGCGAAGCCCAGCACGTTCTTCAGCGGGCCGTAGACCAGCAGGTTGCCGATGCCGTACATCAGCCGGTCGCCGCCCGACACGGGCTTGCCGTCGATCAGCTGCGTGCCCACCCGCTTGGCCAGGTCCATGAAGAAGTGGAACACCTTCCGCTTCAGGGTGCTGGCGTCCTCCATGCGGATCATCACGGTGGTCAGCAGGTTTTCGAAGATGCGGGGCGGGGCGAAGAAGTAGGTGGGGCCGATCTCGCGGATGTCGGTCAGCACCGTGTCGCCGCTTTCCGGGCAGCTGACGCAGAAGCCGGCCACGTAGGCCTGGGCGACGGAAAAGATGTTGTCGCCCA